>JACCRH010000078.1 GCA_013813675.1 Gemmatimonadales bacterium | reverse complement strand
CGCACGCGCTCGCCTTTGACGTAGCGGGGCGCATCCTGGGATTCTTCCGCCGCGGTTTCGGCCGGGCGGGCGGGCGCGGTATTGGTGTACGACGGCGCACTGGAGCCGCGCCAGCCACCCTGCCCCTGGCCCCGCCTGCCCGCCTGTCCGGCGGACCAGTCGGGGGCCCACAGCGAGGTGGTGCGACGTTCCTCCAGGATGCCGGGCGGCAGCGCCTTGAGAAACCGCGACGGGATGCCCGGCCGGAGCTCGCCTCCGCGACGGCGGGCGCGGGCCCAGGTGAGGTACAGTTTGTCCTTGGCGCGCGTCAGGCCCACGTAGCAGAGCCGGCGCTCCTCCTCGAGGCCGGCGGGCTGCTCCTCGGCGCGGGCCAGCGGGAAGAGTCCGTGCTCCAGCCCGGTGAGCACCACGACCGGCCACTCCAGCCCCTTCGCGGTGTGCAGGGTCATGAGGGTGACCCCATCTTCGTTGCCGATGACGGTCTCCGCGGAGGAGAGCAGCGCGGCCTCCGCGAGGAACCGCTCCAGCGGAGTGCCCGACTCGGGATCGTCGCTCACCTCTTCGGACCAATCGGCCGCGCTGGCCACCAATTCCCGGACGTTCTCCCAGCGGTCGGCGCCCTCGGGGCCCTCCGCGTGGAGCACCGCCTCATAGTCGATGGCCCGGATGACGTGCTCGAGCACCTCGGCGGGCGCCAGCCGGCCGGCCTGTTCCACCAGGCCTTCGATGAATCGGGCGAACGACCTGAACGCCTCCCGCACGTTGGGGCGGAGATCGGGGATCCGATCCGCCGCCCCGGCGGTGGCGAGCAGAGGCTTGCTCCACTGCAGCGCCGTCCGACCCAGGATCGACAGGCTGGTGTCGCCCAGTCCCCGCCGGGGTACGCCGACCGCGCGAAGGAACGCCTCGTCATCCGAGGGGTTGGCCACCAGCCGGAGGTAGGCGAGCAGATCCTTCACCTCACGCCGCTCGTAGAAGCTGATCGCGCCGATCAGGCGGTAGGGCAGGCCCGCGCGGCGGAAGGCCTCTTCCAGCGCCCGGCTCTGGGCGTTGGTGCGGTAAAGCACCGCCATCTCCGCGTAGCGCCACTCGCCGGCCCCGCTCCGGCGCTCCAGTTCCCGCACCACCCACTCGGCCTCGTCGCGCTCGTCGGCCGCCGCGAGCAGAGTGACCATCTCACCGCCGCGGCGGCGAGTGGTGAGGGTCTTGCCGATCCGGTCGGCGTTCTCGGCGATGACGCCGTTCGCGGCGTCGAGCACGATCTGGGTCGAGCGGTAGTTCTCCTCCAGGCGCACCAGCTTGGCGCCGGGAAAATCGGTGAGGAAGTCCTGCATGTTGCGGACGTCGGCGCCGCGCCATCCGTAGATCGACTGATCGTCGTCGCCGACGGCGCACACGTTACCATGCGCGCCCAGCAGCCGGATCAACTGGTACTGGGCCCGGTTGGTGTCCTGGAACTCGTCCACCAGGACGAAGCGGAAGCGATCCTGATAGAGCCGAAGCCGGTCGGGATGCTCCCGGAAGAGCCGGAGCGGATGCAGCAGGAGGTCGTCGAAATCCATCGCGTTCGCCGCCTGGAGGGCGGGGCCCAGGGCCGCGAATACCTCGGCGGCCACCGCGGCGAGCCGGTCGAACGGTGAGCCCGCGGCCAGCTCGGACGGCGGCACCATCCGGTTTTTCGCCGCCGAGATCAGCGACTGCACCGCGCGGGGCGGAAACATCTTCGTGGAGTGGCCCCGCTGCTCCATCAGCCGCTTGATCAGGCTCAGCCTGTCGTCTTCATCGTAGATGGTGAACTGGCGGGTGAACCCCAGCAGGTCGGCCTCGCGCCGCAGCAGCCGGGCGGAGAGCGAGTGAAAGGTTCCGATCCACAGCCCCGACGGATCCCGGCCGAGCAGCCGCCCGATCCGCTGCTTCATCTCGCCGGCGGCCTTGTTGGTGAAGGTGACGGCGAAGATCCGCTCGGGTGGAACTCCGTGCCGCTCGATCAGGGCCGCGATCCGGGTGGTGAGCACCCGGGTCTTCCCCGAGCCCGCGCCGGCGAGTACCAGCAGTGGGCCGTGCACGTGCTCGACGGCCTCCTGCTGAGCCGGATTGAGGGCGTGCGGCAGCTCGGCCGGCGAGGAGTCGATCATCCGACCCGATCGGCCAGGGGAATGCGCATCAGGAAACAGGCTCCCTTGTCGGAGGGCTCGAGCAGCAGCGCGCCGCTGTGGGCGTCTTCCACCACCCGGCGGGAGAGCGCCAGGCCGATGCCCCAGCCGCCGCGCTTGGTAGTGATTCCGGGCTCGAAGAGCGTGCGTCGGATCTCCTTGGGAACGCCAGGTCCGTCGTCCACCACCCGCACCGTTCCCATTCCCTCTTCGGCTCCGACCCGCAGGATAATCGTGCCGCTACGTCCCTGCAGCGCGTCGATCGCGTTCTTTACCAGCGACTCCAGCGCCCACTCCAACAACACCGGATCACCCACCACGGTCGGTCCCACGCCCGGGGCCTCGAGCCGGAGCTCGATGGGGTTGGCGCGCCAGGGCAGCCGGGGCCGGAAGTAGCCGCCGACCCGGTCGGCGAGCGCGCCAAGCGCGATCGGCTCGCGCTTGGCGGGATTGCCGATGCGCTCGAAGCGCTGGGCCACCCGGTCGAGCCGCTCCGCGTCGGCCGCGAGATGATCGGCGAGATCCGCCGGCGGAGTGGGCCGCGAGCGCACCCGCTCGATCCAGCCCTGCAGGCTGGTGAGCGGGGTGCCCATCTGGTGGGCGGCTTCCCGCGCCATGGCCACCCACAGCCGGTCGCGCTGAGCCGCCATTGCGCTGCGGTAGGCGAAAACGGCCACCGCCACCATGACCGCGATGGTGAGCGCCTGAAGCACGGCCAGCGCGGTGAGGTTGCGCTGCGCCGGCAGCGGCCCGTAGTGTACCGTCCCGATGGCGTCCACGATCGGCGGGTTATGCCGGTCGAGGCGCGCGGCGTAAGCCAGAACCCGGGGATCGTCGAGCGCCGACTCGAACGGCAGATTCGCCGCCGCCGTGACCCGGCCGGTGCCGTCGGTGATAATGAGCGGGAGCCCGAGCGCCCGCACCTGCTCGCCCAGCCGCAGCAGCGCCTCGGCCTCCGACCCGGGGTCGGGATCGTTGAGACCACCGAACACCCCGGAGTACAGCCGGCTGGTGGCGGTCGCGTCGGCCTTGAAGTGCCGGATGATGAGAAGGCCGGTGCCCAAGCTGAGGCCGGTGAGCACGGCCACCAGCATCACCGCGACGCTCGGCGCGAGCCGCTGAAGCCGCTCTCTATGCGGTCGGAGCCAGGCGGTCGACACCGAGATACGGTACCAGCGCCTTCGGTACCCGCACCGACCCGTCGGCCGCCTGGTTGTTTTCGAGCAGGGCGATGATGGTACGGGGAAAGGCGACGCCCGAGGCGTTGAGGGTGTGAACGAACTCTGGCTTGGCGCGGGGCTCCGGGCGGAACCGGATATTGGCGCGCCGGGCCTGAAAATCGGTGAACGTGCTGGAGCTGGACACCTCGAGCCAAGTCTTCACCCCGGCCGCCCACGCTTCGAGGTCGAAGGTGCGGGCGCTCCCGAACCCGGTGTCGCCGGCGGCGAGCTCCACCACCCGGTAGGGGATCTCCAGTCGCTGGAGCACGGCTTCCGCGTGGCCGGTCATCCGCTCGTGCTCGGCGTCCGACTCCTCGGGCCGGACGAAGCGCACCAGCTCGACCTTGTCGAACTGGTGGACTCGGATGAGCCCGCGCGTGTCCTTCCCGTGCGCCCCCGCCTCGCGGCGGAAGCAGGGGGTATGGGCCACGTATCCCCGGGGGAGGTCGGCCGCCTCGAGGATCTCGTCCCGGTGCAGGTTGGTGACCGGCACCTCGGCGGTGGGGATGAGGAAGAGATCGTCGGCCGCGACGCCGTAGAGATCCTCCTCGAACTTAGGGAGCTGCCCCGTTCCGGTAAGCGTCGCCCGGTTGACCAGGTAGGGCGGGGCAATCTCCAGGTAGCCGTGATCAGCAGTGTGGAGATCCAACATGAACCCGGCGAGGGCGCGGACCAGCCGAGCGCCGACGCCGCGGTACACCGGAAACCCGGAGCCGGCGAGCTTGGCGCCCGCCGGCAGATCGAGGATGCCCAGCGCCGCGGCGAGCTCCCAGTGCGGCCTCGGCTCGAAGTCGAAGGTGGGGGGCTCGCCCCAGCTTCGCACCAGGCGGTTGGCGCTGGCATCGCCGTCGGGAGTGCTGTCCGCGGGAAAGTTGGGCAGGGTCAGCGCGCGCCGTTCCAGCTCGGATTCGACGTCGCGTAAGCGACCGTCGAGCGTCTTGACCTCGTCTCCCGACTGCCGCAGCCGCGCCATCAGATCGTCCGCCGGCTGCTTCTCGCGCTTCAGGCGCGCGACCTCCTCGCTCGCGGCATTGCGGTCAGCCTTGAGGCCCTCGACCTGCACCAGGATCTCCCGCCGCTCGCGGTCGAGCGCGAGCAGCGCGTCCACCGCCGCGGCCAGCGCCGGGTCGCGACGGCGGAGCAGGCTGGCGCGACTGCCCTCGGGATCGTGGCGCAGGCGCTTGAGGTCGATCATGTAAAGGTCAGCGGTCGGGGAAGCCGGGCTCGAGGCCGCGGTAGCCGCAGTTGGTGTTTGCCAGGACCTTCAGGGTGAGGGAGTTGTCGTCGAAGCCGATGATCTCGACCTTGGCATAGAGCGGAACCCCGATGCCGCATACCACCCGGGACCGGACCACGTACCGCTCGCCCAGCGCGACGGGGACGGCGTCCTCGGTGACGTAACCGTTGCTGGGGGCCGCTTCGATGTCATCGAAGGCCTCGCTTCGGAGCAGGACACCGGGCTCCGCGGCGTTGCTGGACAAGATGCCCAGCGCGGCGCGGGGCAGGAGCACCCTGGTGCCGCTGACCGGGTCGCCCTGAATGTCGTAGGCGAAGTCGAAGTCGGGACTCAGATCGGTGCGGATCGGACCGAGGCTCACCGAGAATCCGCTGGCGGTCGTGATCGGCGTATCGGTGAGCGATCCCACGGTCACCGTATCCACCACGTTTTCCTCAGTCGGGTCGGGCAGGTTGTCGTCGCTGCCGCACGCGGCGGCGGCCGACAGCGCGAGGAGCGGCAGGAGACTTCGAATTGTCGGCATAGAGAGGGAACTCTAAGAGCGGATTCGAATCGGGTCAACCACGCATGATTTCTTGACTTCGCCGGAGGCGACCTCTACGTTGCGCTCACCTTTTTTCCCTCGATGACGGAGCACCACGAATGGCCGGTTTGGGCCAGGTCCTGCGGAGCCTCGCGGCGCGCGACGGGGTTCAGGCCGCCTTGCTTCTGAGCGGTGACGGCCTGCCGATCGAGCACGCGGCGGGCGGCCCCTTCGAGCCGGAGACGGTGGCGGCGCTCGCCGCGACACTGGCGCAGCATGCCGCGCGGCTCGGAGAGGACGCCCGGCGCGGTGAGCTGCAGACGGCGGTGCTCGACTACGCCGGCGGCCCGGTGATTCTCGCCCGGGCGGGCAGCGACGATTGGCTCGCCCTGCTGGCGCGCCCCGGATCGGACATCGGTCCGCTGCTGTACGACCTCCGGCAGCACCGGCCGGCGCTGGCAGGGCTGCTGTGAGCCGTTCATGAGGTGGGCCGTTCTCCTGGCCGGTGGGTCCGGTACCCGGTTCTGGCCGCTCAGCACTCCAGAGAATCCCAAACAGTTGCTTCCCCTGGCAGGCTCGAGCTCGAGCGCGGAAGACTCGGTCGAGCGTCTCGCCGGACTGATCCCGCGCGAGCGTACCCTGGTCGTCGCGGGACCCGGCCTCGCGGGAAAGCTCCAGGAGCGGCTCAAGCTTCCCGCCGACAATGTGCTGGTCGAGCCCCGGCCGGCCTCCACCGCTCCCGCCCTCATCTGGGCCACCTGGGAAGCACAACAGCGGGATCCCTCGGCAGAAGTGCTCTCGCTCCACACCGACTGGGCGGTGGGCGACGCCGCCGCGTTCCGGCGGACCGCCGACACGGCACTGGCGATCGCGCGGCGGCATGACCGGCTGGTGACCGTGGGGATGGTGCCGTCGCGACCGGAGACCGGTTACGGTTACATCGTACCCGGGACCCCGCTGGATGATGCCGCGCGGAGCGTGGCTCGGTTCTCGGAGAAGCCCGACGCCGCGACCGCGCTGGATCTGATGGCGGCGGGCGCGCTCTGGAACAGCGGGTTGTTCGCCTGGACCGCGTCGCGATTGCTGGCCGAGGTGGCGTCGCACACGCCGGAGGTCGCGCCGGCCCTGCCGGCGCTCGCCGAGGGTGATGTCGGACGCTTCTTTCGCGAGGTCACGCCCATTTCGATCGATGTGGGACTGCTGGAGCGGAGCGGCGCCGTCGCCGTCGTGCGGGGAGACTTTGCCTGGGACGACGTGGGCACCTGGCAGGCCTTGGCGCGGGTCCGCCCGAAGGACCCCGGCGGCAACGTCGTAGTGGGCGACGCGGTGCTGCACGACAGCCAGGACTGCGTGGTCTGGTCCGACCGGGATCCGATCGTGCTCTACGGTGTCCAGGAGATGGTGGTGGTGCAGGCCAACGGCCGCATTCTGGTGATGCCCGCCGAACGCGCCGCCTCGATGAAGCAACTGCTCGACGCCCTTCCGCCCGCGGTCCGCGACATCACGCAGTGACCTCGCTCTACCTGCTCGAGCCGGATCCGGTGGGACCATCCTGGGCTCCCTTCGCCGGGGTCAGGCCGGTGGCGGAGTTGCGTGCCGGGCTGTGGCGGATTCGGGAGCGATGGGAGGGCGCCCTGCAGCGTGACGCCACCGCGATCCTGGGCGGACACGTCGCCGGGTTCAACGAGTTCGACGAGCCGACCGCCCGCGCCCTCATGCCGATCGAAGGGCCGGCGATCGTCGCGGCGTCGTGGTTCGCCCCGTCGGGATCCCCGATCGAGTCCACCGCGCCGGTCCGCCGGCTCAGCCACGGCGGCACTACCGTGGGCTGGGTGATCCCGGCCGGCGAGCACTGGGAACGGCCGGGCGACGACGGCCCCGGTCTCGAAGTGGACGGCGTCCTGCTCCGCGGCACCTACGATCTCGTCACCGCGCTGGAGCGGCTGCTGCCCGCCGACTGCGCCGACTTTCGAGCGGCGCCGTCCACCGGGGTGCCGGAGGGCAGCATCGTCCTGGGCGATCCCGCCGACGTCATCTGCCTTCGCGCGACGGTGGAGCCGGGCGTGGTGTTCGACGTCAGGACCGGGCCGGTCGTGATCGAAGAGGGTGCCGAAGTGCGCAGCGGCTCCCGGCTGGAGGGCCCCACCTATGTCGGCGCGGGAACCCGGGTGCTGGGCGGCTTCATCCGGGGATCGGTATTCGGGCCCGAGTGCCGAGTCCGGGGCGAGATCGCTGCCAGCGTGTTCCTGGGCTACGGCAACAAGGCGCACGACGGCTTCGTCGGCCACAGCGTCGTAGGCCACTGGGTGAACCTCGGCGCCGGCACGACCACCTCCAACCTCAAGAACACCTACGGGCCGGTCCGGCTGGAGCTGGACGGGGTCCGGATCGAGACCGGCCGCTCCAACCTGGGCACGTTGTTCGGCGACCACGCCAAGACCGCGATCGGCACCATGCTGCCCACCGGCGCGGTGGTCGGCGCCGGCGCGAACGTGTTCGGCGCCCCGGTCACGCCCAAATACGTGCCGGCATTCGCCTGGGGGTGCGCGGGAGAACGGGTCACCGAGGCCGGCTTTCTCGACGTGGCGCGCCGAGTGCTGGCGCGGCGCGAGGTGGCCTGGTCGGACGCGCGCCAGGAGTCGCTCAGGCGAACGTACCAGAGGAGTCGGGCAGGATGACAGCGCTCTACGTGCTGGGGTCTGGATCGCAGGGCAACTGCTGCGCGGTGGAGCACGACGGGACGGCGATCTTGATCGACGCCGGGTTTTCCCCCAGGGAGATCGAGCGGCGCGCGGAGACGGCCGGGTTCCCGCTCGGTCAGGTGGGAGCCATCGTGCTCACCCACGAGCACGGCGATCACTCGCGGGGCGCCGGCCGGCTGGCGCGGCGGCTGGGGGTGCCGGTGCTTACCGCACCGGGAACCTGGATTCGCCTGGCGCCCAAGTTGCGCCACATCGAGCACCGGGCGCTCGGCCTCTGCACCCGAGTGGAGATCGGGCCTTTCGTGGTTACCGCCTGCCCCACCAGCCACGACGCGGCCGAGCCGATCGCGCTCGCGGTGGAGATGGCGGACGGGATCCGCGTCGGCGTCGCCTACGATCTCGGACGCCCGACCGCCGCTGTGCGCTACCTGCTCCGCAATCTCACGGCGATCGTGCTCGAAGCCAACCACGACGATGTGTTACTCCGCACCAGCGCGTATCCGCCCGTGGTGCAGCGGCGGATCGCCGGCTCCGGCGGGCACCTCTCCAACCGGGCGGCCGCCCAACTCCTCGTGGAGGTGCACCATCCTGGGCTCGGCGTCGTGGTGCTGGCGCATCTGAGCCGCCAATGCAACAGCGCGGACGAGGCCCGGGCCACGGTGGCACCCGCGCTCCGGCGCGCCGGGTTCGGCGGCACGCTGCACGTGGCGGATCAGGACGAGCCCTTGGGGCCGATCCCGGTGGTGCCGCAGGCGAGCGTGCAGTTCCGGCTCGCCCTCTGAGCCGGGTCATGTGTCATATGGCACATGACCCGCTGGCGCATGACACATGACACGTGGCACAGGACACGTGGCACAGGCACTTTTCACACGTGGCACACGACCCTTTCAGAGGAGACTTATCGTGCGGCCAGTCCCGCCAGGTCGCGGTACGATCCTCCGAAGTAACTGCTGTTCCAATACGCCTTCCGCGCGATCTCCTCGGCGACGACCCGGGCATCGGCGCCGCTCTCGCCGAACACGATCACCCTGGTGCCCTTGTCCTTGTGCGGCAGCCTCCCGTCCTCGTTCGCCGCCTCCGCCTCGCCCTTCCTGATGTTGACGGCTCTCGGCAGGGTGCCTCGCGCGAAGGCCCCCTTCGCGCGCGCGTCCACATAGACCGCGGTCCTGTCGCCGGCCATGATATAGCGAAGGCCGGCGAGGTCGGTCTGGACGGTATTGCCCAAGGCGCGCCAGACCGGAAGACCGAGCTGATACCGGCGAATCCCGGTGTACCCGCGCTTCACCAGCTCCTCGGACAGCCGCTTCGACTTCCCGCAATAGGGCCCGTTGCAGTAGAACACGAGCGGAGTGCCGAGGTCCGAATAGGCCGCGGTGATCTGCTCGACTTCCTTCTCATAGAAGTTCCTGCTTCCCGGGATGTGAGCGATGGCGTACTCCTGGGCCGAGCGGACGTCGAGCACCGGCGCGGAGTGGGCAAGAATCCGTTTGAGCTCGTCGGTGCTGACTTCGGGAGTGACGGGGTTGGGCTCGCCCAGGGTGGCTTGCGCGATCGGAGTCGTCTGGGCCTGCAGGCGCCCGGGGCCAAACGCGAGGGAAAAGCCCAGAACGGCGGCGCGCCGGAATGCTCGATGGTTCAGGCGCATGAAGACCTCCTCGGATGAAGGCACACAGTGTCATGCCAAGGCCACGAGGAGATCCTCGGGGCGGTACGACGGCGATCAGATCGGCTCGGTGATGGGGTCCGGCGGGACGGCAACCGTATCGGGCCGCGGCGTCGGCGGACCGACCCGCTGGAAGGTGACGGGCTCCGTGAGGTCGCCCCCCGAGAGCGTCAGCCGCTTTCCCTTGACCTTCAAGCGGTAGTTGACCCACTCACCACCCAGCGCGAGAGCCAGGCTGTCGCCGATGATCCGCCAGCGGACGGTCTCCGTGCCGTAGCTCGCGCTGCTGTCGGAGCGGACGATCACGGTGCGCGGGCCCGGCTTCTTGTCGCCCTGCTTGACATCGAATTTCCAGGTTCCCAGAACCGGCGACTGCTGGGCGACGGCGACCGTCGGCATGGCCAGCAGTGTAGCTGTAAGGATCCAACTCCGCTTCACATGTCCCCCGCGGATGACGAACTGGTGGGTCGAGCCGATGCCGACACAGTTTAATCGCGGGTTGCATGCCAGACCAAGGGGGCGTCCCACTTGGGGCGGCGGCGCGTTGGCGGGCTGGCCGCGCCTTGTCATCCTGAGCGAAGCGAAGGAGCTGAATCGTGTCTTCGGCTCCTTCGCTTCGCTCAGGATGACAGCTACCGACATCAGGTGACCCCAACAACCTCCACCCTCAACGCCCCACCGGGAATCCGAATCCGAACGCGATCTGCACGTCGTTCTGGGTCAGGCTCTCGCTTCCCAGGCCGGCGCCTTCCACCCGCGAGCCGTAGATGTAGTCCTCGGCGGCCACGTAGAAGCTGAGCATGCTCCCCAGCCGGAAACCCACTGTCGCCCCCACCACCCCGCCCACGTCGCTGTTGTCTTCGGCCTCGGCGTAGGCCTCGCCGCCCCGTCGGATCATGCTGACGCCGCCGTTGAGGCTGAGCCAGACGGGGCTGGTCATCGGAATGGCGTGGAAGGTGGCCCGCACGGTGCCGAGCAGCAGATTGGCGTCGGTGGTGGTCTCGGTGTCGTCGAAGGTGAACCGGAGATTACTCGGCACGTAGCTCACCGAGGTCTCCACCCCGAAGCG
>JACCRH010000195.1 GCA_013813675.1 Gemmatimonadales bacterium | reverse complement strand
GGTGGGACTGGGCGGCCGCGGAGAGGAGCTTCCGCCGGGCGATCGCGGCCAATCCGAACTACGCCACCGCGCATCACTGGTACGCCGACTTCCTGGCCGGCCGCGGCCGCCTGGAGGAGAGCGTCCGCGAGATGGAGCGCGCGCAGGAGCTGGATCCCCTCTCCCGCATCATCGGCATCGAGCTGGGCTGGACCTACTATCTCATGCGCCGGAACGATGAGGCGGAGGCTCAGGTCCGGCGGACCCTGGCCCTCGACCCCAACTATCCCCACGGCAGCCTGAACCTGGGCCTGGTGTTCATCGCCAAAGGACGGTACAGGGAGGCGATCCAGGCGCTTCGGCAGGGGATCGAGTTGGGGGGCGACTACGATCTCCAGTACGCCGCCCTGATCACCGCCTACGCCCGGGCCGGCGACCGCGCCGCCGCGCTCAAACTCATGGATGAGGTCACCGAGCGCGCGAAACGCGGCGAGTTCGGGCCGTTCACGCTGGCGGTGGCCTACGGGGCCCTGGGGGAGATCGATCGCGGGATCGCCGCGTTGCATCGCGCCATCGACGAGCGGGACCTCTTCATGCCGGAGATCTTCTTCGACCCGTTGCTGGACCCGTTGCGGAGGGATCCCCGGTTTCGAAAGGTCGAGGAGCGGATGGGGGTGGCTCGGCCTGACTCGGGCGGCAGGTATATTCCGCCCATGCTTCCCCTGGAGTCACTGTTCAAGGCGCTGAACGAGGAGGGCGGCCGCTACGTCCTGGTGGGTGGCCTGGCCGTCGTCCTCCACGGCCACTTGCGGGCCACAGGTGATATCGATCTCGTCGTGGATCTCACCCTGTTCCTCGATCCTCCCATGCCCTTTGATCACCTCTGGGCCCGGTCGGAGGTGGTGACCATGCGAGGGGTCCCGGTGCGCGTCGCCGGGCTGGACGATCTGATCGAGCTGAAACGCCGTGCCGGCCGCCCCGTGGATCTCGCCGACGCGGAGGCCCTGGTTGCGATCAGGCGGCTTCACGGGGAACAGCCGTGACTCCGTCTCCCAACGATAGGCAACTCCCTCCCGACCGCGAAGCGCTGCTGCGAACCACGCTCGCCATGAGCGTGGACGAACGGGTGGCGTGGCTGGAGGCGATGATCGCCATCGCCCTGGAGTCCGGCGCGCTGCCGAAGGGCCTCCCCGATCAACTGGCCGGAGCGAAACGCGAGGAGGAGCGCTAAAGTTGCCCGAGGCTGTCACCCGTTGCCGACAAGTTGCTGTGGCTGTCACACCCCCGCCTCACCTTGTGCGACCAGAGCCCGCTGGCCACTTTCCGCCACCTCGGCACCTCCGCTCGATCCACAAGGCGCTCCTCGCATGTTCCGACTCCCGGACGGCACACTCCGCTTCTCCCCCCGCGATCTCATCGCTTACCTCGAGGGCGACTTCTCCGCGTGGTGCGATCGGATGGACGCCGAGCGCGTCCGGGCGGATCCGGCTGTGGCCCCCGCCCCAGGCTGGTTCCGCGCCGACCCCAAGGATGCCGAGCTGGACCTCGTCGCCCGGAAGGGCCTCGAGCACGAGGGCCGCTTCCTCGCGCGGGTGAAGGCAGGCGAGCCGGGATTGGTCGAGCTCGCCCAGGGCGACTCGGCCACCGCCGACACCCTCGCCGCCATGCGCGCCGGCGCGCCCGTGATCTTTCAGGGCCACCTCGCCGTCGGCGCCTGGCACGGCTACCCCGATTTCCTGTTCCGCACCCCCGGCCCCTCGGCGCTCGGCGACTACCACTACGTCGCCTGGGACACCAAGCTCGCCCGTTCCGCCCGGCCCTACTTCCTGGTGCAGCTCTGCGCCTACGCCGACCTGCTCGAGACCATCCAGCGCGTGCGGCCGGCCGAGCTGGTGTTCGTGCTCGGCAACGAGGACGAGCTGCACTTCGAGACCGTGCACTACTTCGCCTACTACCGGCAGATCAGGCGATCGTTCCTCGGGTTCCAGAAGACATGGTCGCCGGACTGCATTCCCCATCCCGGCTTCGACCGGAGCTGGGGCCGCTGGAGCGACGCGGCGGAACAGCGCCTCGACGAGACCGACCACCTGAGCCGCGTCGCGCGGATCTCGCGCGCACAGATCCGCCGGCTCGGGGAGGTCGGCATCGCCACCCTCCGCCACCTCGCCGAGACCGATGTCGCGGGCGTGCCCAGCATCAAGGCTCCCATCTTCGACCGGCTGCGCCTGCAGGCGCGGCTCCAGTACCGATCGACCGAAGGCGCCCCGCCGCTCTGGGAGCTCGTTCCGCCTCCTCCGAACGAGCCGCGCCGCGGACTGGTGCTGCTGCCGCCGCCGAGCCCGCTCGACGTGTTCTTCGACATGGAAGGCTTCCCCTTCGCCCGGGACGGCGGCCTGGAATACCTCTTCGGCGCCAGCGTCCCCCAGGGAGAAGCGCCCGCCTTCCGCGACTGGTGGGCGCACGACGACGCCGGGGAGCAGCGCGCCTTCGAGGGATTCATCGACTGGGTGATGGAGCGCCGGAAGCGGGACCCCGACCTGCACGTCTACCACTACGCCTCCTACGAGGTCACCGCGGTCAAGCGTCTCGCCGGCAAGTACGCCACCAGGGAGGCCGAGGTGGACGATCTCCTGCGGGGCGACGTCTTCGTGGACCTCTACGCCGTCGTCCG
>JACCRH010000190.1 GCA_013813675.1 Gemmatimonadales bacterium | reverse complement strand
GCGCCCGGCTCGCCGCCATTCGGCTGCGCACCGAGATGACGGCGGACGCCACCCCGCGGGCGGCCGTGCGAGCCGAGCTGCTCGAGCTCATCACCGCCGGCGGCGCGGCGTCCGATCTCCGGGGAGCTATCGGGCTGTTGGACAGCGTCTTCGCGCCTCTCACGGTCGAGGAAGAGCTGCTCGTCGCCCGGGCGGCCGACGAGGCGGGCCTGGCTGCCCGCGCGGTGGCCGGATATCCCAAGGCCCTCTCCGCCGGACTGGGGGGCCCGACCGAGCGGTATGGGTACGCCTCCGCCCTCGCCAGGATCGGGCGCCACGGCGATGCCGCCCTCCAGTTCGGCCTGGTCCGCTCACCGTCGTGGATGGCCGCCTCGGCCGCCTACCTGCGCGCCCGGTCCCTGGTGCGCGACGGGCAACAGGTCGCGGGCCACGCCGCCCTGGTGGAGATCGGGGTCAGATACCCCAGGGACACCACCGCCGCGTCCTCCGCGCTCTTCCTGCTGGGCGACCTGGCCTCGGACGATCGCGCCGACCGCCTGGCTCGGACCTACTACCGGCGGGCGGCGCTCCGCTACCCGACCAGTCGATTCGCGCCCGCGGCCCGGTTCCGCGCCGCGATGGTGGAGCTGCTGACTGGTGATGCCGCCATGGCGGGGCGCGAGTTCGACGAGCTGGCCCGGCGTTACCCACGGAGCGACGAGGCGCCGGCCGCGGTCTATTGGGCCGGGCGGGCCTGGGCGATCGCGGGCGACAGCCTGAAGGCGCACGCCCGCTGGCGGAAGGCCACCGTGGGCGATCCGACCTCCTATTACGCGAGCCTCGCCGCCCGCCGGATGGGCCTGCCGCCGTGGACCCCGGCGCAGGCGATCGACACTTTCATGCCGGTGCCCGACGTGGACACGGTGGTGCTTCGGGCGGCGCTACTGATGCGTCTCGGCATGGTCGCCGAGGCCCGTTGGGAGCATGACCGCCTGGCCCGCGCGTCGGAACAGAGCACCGAGCGGATGCTCGCGGTGGCCAATGTCCTGCGGTCCCATGGCCTCGCCTCCCAAGCGATCCAAATGGCGCGCAAGGCGCTCGCCAAGGGCGCACCGGCCGACGCTCGCACCTACCGCCTGGTGTATCCACTGGTGCACCAGGACGCGTTGCTGGCGGAGGCGGCGGAACAGCGGCTCGACCCCAGCTTCGTGGCCGCGCTCATCCGGCAGGAGTCGATGTTCAACCCCACTGCGACCTCGCCGGCCGGCGCCCGCGGCCTCATGCAGGTGATGCCCGATCTGGGGGGGAAGCTGGCGGGGTCGCTCGGTTACCCGGTGTGGGATCCGGTCCTGCTCTACCAGCCGGACGTGAGTCTCCAACTCGGTTCCTATCACCTTCAGGAGCTCGCGGTCCGGTACACCGAGCCCAGTCACATTCTGGCGGCCTACAATGCCGGCGCCAGCCGGGTGGAGCGTTGGGCCAAGCGCACGGGAGTGGATGACCCCGAGGTGTTCGCCGAGCGGATTCCTTTCGTCGAGACCCGGGGGTATGTGCGGGTGATCCAGCGGAACCAGGAGCTGTACCGCTCGCTGTACGCCTGGGCCGAGGAGTCGTAAGACTATTAGGCTGATGTCATCCCGAGTAGGCTGATGTCATCCCGAGCGGAGCGAGGGATCTTGTCGGCGCGTTCCCGAGACCCGCCAGCAAGATCCCTCGCTCCGCTCGGGATGATACGTTTCCCCGCCCTCAGCCCTCCGTCGATATCCAGAGGAACCTGGATCACATCCTCCCGCCCGCCGCCCGCCCATCTTCGAGCGACCTTCAAGCTCGGGCGGAGCCTCCATGGACAGCAAAGCCAAGTTCGCCGGACACCCGCTGCACCAGATGCTGATCGTGTTCCCGCTGGGCCTCCTGGCGACGGCAGTGGTCTTCGACGTCCTCTTTCTGGTCACCGACAACGTGCTCTGGACTCAGTCGGCGTTCTATATGATCGGGGCCGGAGTCCTCGCCGGGCTGGCCGCCGCGGCGCCGGGCACCATCGACTGGCTCGCCATACCACGGGGCACCCGCGCCAAACGGATCGGGCTGTTTCACGGTGTCGGAAACGTCGTGGTCCTGGCGCTGTTCGCCCTGAGCTGGTTGATGCGGCAGGACAATCCCGCGGCACCGCCCACCGGCGCCGTGGTGGCCGGGCTCCTCGGCGCCGGCCTCTCCATCGTTACCGGGTGGCTTGGCGGCGAGCTGGTGGACCGGCTCGGCGTAGGCGTGGATGAGGGCGCGCATCTCGACGCCCCCAGCTCGCTCACCCGGACTCCCGCGGCGGCGACCGCCGGGGTCGAGTCTCGTGCCGGCCTGTCGCACGGCTGGGCCGGCCTCGAGCGGAGGCGATATCCCCAGCCGGCCTACGCGGGCCATGAGCGCAGAGTGCGCCGCGCCTAGCTCCGCACCGGCGTTCCTTTCAACGATGAGCTGACAACCGATGACGACAGCCGCCGAGCGCAATCGCGACACCGCCCCAGTGGGCAAGAAGCTGAAGGATCTCTACGACCTGATCGAGGGGATGGAGATCGCCATGTTCACCACCCGGCGCCCGGACGGTCAACTGGTCTCCCGACCGATGGCCACCCAGACGCAGGCCGAGGGGACCGACCTGTGGTTCGTGACCGATGTCGAGTCGCACAAGCTGGACGAGCTGGACAACGACCCGCACGTGAACCTGGCGTACTACCGCGATCGGACCCGTGAATGGGTGTCGGTGAGCGGCACCGCCACGATCACCCAGGACCGCCGGCTCATCCACGAGCTCTACCGGCCCGACTGGAAGGCGTGGTTTGGCGACCTGGGCGGCGAGCGCGACGGGGGACCCGACGATCCGCGCCTGGCGTTGATTATGGTGGAGACCGAGTCGGTCACCTATCTCAAGGTCGACAAGCCGAGCCCCGTGGTCCTGTTCGAGGTGGTGAAGGGGATGGTCACCGGCAGCCCTCCCGACATCGGCGAGGAGCGGCACGT
>JACCRH010000180.1 GCA_013813675.1 Gemmatimonadales bacterium | reverse complement strand
CCTCCCGGGATCGATAGTGAATCTGCAAAAGTTGGCTATCGGTCAAACTTTCATGATTGTCGGTGCGATCTTCTGCGCGGCGGCATGGCGACCGCGGTAAGCGTCCTCCCCTAGGCTATCTTGCACCGCCCTTTGCACCACAGGCCCCACGATTCTGCGTGGCATGACGGTACTTCCCGGTTGCGTCCTCCCCTGGAGCCAACGGTTCTGATGGGGCATGAAGCGCCTTAAAATCCTTTGGGGGCAACCCCGTGCGGGTTCGATTCCCGCCCCGGGCATTGGCCGAGTCGTCTCTGCACGCGGCTCGTCGCAGCGGGACCTCCGTGGGTGGACTCCCAAGATCAGAGGATGCACGATGCCGCGAAGGCAGCTCCGTTTCGGCAAGGGTTTCGCGGTGGCGTTGAGCAATGCACGTGCCCAGGCAGCCACCAAAACGCCGCAGTCCCGTGCGGCTTCTGCTTCGGCGCCGTGCCGGCCAGCGGCCCGGGGCGTCACCTTGCGTCTCCCCTCGTGCGGAGGCGCGCGTGTACGGATCGGAGCGCCATGTGTTGCTACGCCACTACTTGGCGGCGGGCCTCAGTAAGACCGCGATCGCCGCGCGGCTGGGGCTCGACCGCTCGACCATCCACCGCTGGATCCCTCCGGGGATTACCGCCGGCATCACCTCCATGAGTCGGTGATCCAACGCGCGGTCCGGTCGGCAGGGCTGCCTGCGGGCATCCCGAAGCGGGTTACCTGCCATAACCTCCGGCACTTGTTTGCGACGCACTTGCTCCAGGATGGGTACGACATTCGGGCGGTGCAGGAATTGCTCGGTCATCGCGACGTGGCGACGACGATGATTTACACTCACGTTCTGAACCGCGGAGGGCTGGGTGTGAGGAGTCCGGCGGATCGTCTGTAGATTCTGTCTATCATCGCATTTCCCGGGTTTGCGTGGTTGGCATGTGAATCGGACGCTGCACGCAACGTCATCTTGACAGGGGGGAGGCCGGCGGGCATAACAGGGGATGTTGATGGAGGTTGGGCGGTGCCTTGATGACTGGTTTTCGTGTAACGGGAATTGGGGTGCGTGGAGGTGGGGGTTTTGGGAGCGGGTAGGGTGGCGGGTTGCAACCCAATACTGGTCGATACTGGTTAGGCAGACGCAAACGAACAGAGAGAGCCCATTGAGAGTCCAGCGAGGAAGCGACGGCACCATTCTGAACGCGGCAGTTCTGAGTGCCACTGAACTTGCTCACGAACGCGTTCTCTGTCCGGCATGCATGCTCAAGGTGTTCGAGAAGTGGCCGGAAGGCTGGGACGCCCACGCAGCTC
The DNA here is from genome assembly GCA_013813675.1 of Gemmatimonadales bacterium. GTDB lineage: Bacteria > Gemmatimonadota > Gemmatimonadetes > Gemmatimonadales > GWC2-71-9 > CAVVWJ01. The sequence continues at coordinate 691 of JACCRH010000180.1, read as the reverse complement.
ATCGCTGTGAAGGGGTGAACCTTGGAACGCCCGAGGAGCGGAAGGCCGAGTTCAGGCGTGTACTAGGATATCTCTTTCGGGGTGGCGAGAGGCCGAGCGTTGCTCCGATTCTACTCGATCAACTGACGGCCTTTGTACGGACGCTCGAGGGCCAGGTTCTGCAGACTACAGCCCAGAACAAACCGTTCACGATCAAGGTGGAAGAGAAAGGCTTTGTCTACACGCCGTCAGCGACAGGACGCGCGCGGTTACAACGATTTCCACGCATTCAGCTATATCTGGACGAATATGCTCAGAGCGGGTCGCTGGAGGCGAACGCGTACCATGGTGGCAGCAACCAGTCCTACATTCTGACTCTGTTGCGAATGTTCAAGAAGTAAGTTGCCCGCTCTGCTTAACCCGATCTTATGAAAGGCAGAGCCTCCGAGGGAGGCGCACATTTGAGGTCGTGCAGACTCGTGACGAGTCGCACATCAAAGCGCGTGCTACCACCCTACGGAGGCTCTATGTACTACGCCGGCCTGGATCTCCATCGAAAGTACTTCACCCTCTGTGTCCTGACCCGTGAGGGGCAGGTGGTCTGCGATCATCGGCGGCTGCCAGCAGACCTCGAGCCGCTGACGTCCATCCTGCGCGAGGTGGGCGGCCCGGTGACCGTGACGGTGGAGGCGACGCTGCAGTGGGCCTGGCT
>JACCRH010000106.1 GCA_013813675.1 Gemmatimonadales bacterium | reverse complement strand
CTCCGCTGGAGCCTACCGCAACCGAGGTCACATCGTGCCAGATGATGTCCGGAGCGGGTCCGACTCCGTCGCCCCGGGGGTAGACACCTATTCCCTGCTGGCGGCTGGGTTCTTCCCCACCCACGCGCCGCGCCCGACCGGAGCCCCTCCCGCTCCGGCCTTGCAGTCGGCCATCGATCGCTGCTGCGAAGCCACCACCGGCTTCGATACCAAGGCCCTGCTGGCCCTGCCGCCGCTGGAGGCCGAGCCCGCCACCATCCGGCAGCCTTCACGCTCCGCAGCGGGACTCCCGGCCATCGCTCGCACGTTCACCTTCGCCCTTCCGCGGCTCGGCCTTCGGGACACCGCCAGGAACTTCCTCCAGGTCAATCAGAAGGATGGGTTCGACTGCCAGAGCTGCGCCTGGCCGTCGCCCGACGGCAAGCGGCACCGCTTTGAGTTCTGCGAGAACGGCGCCAAGGCGATGGCCGACGAAGGCAGCCGGCACCGAATCGGCGCCGACTTCTTCACCGAGTGGTCGATCGACGCTCTCGCGGGGCAGTCGGACCATTGGCTCAACGCGCAGGGGCGCCTCACCGAGCCGATGCTGCGCCGTGAGGGCTGCGCCCACTACGAGCCGATCGACTGGGACGAGGCCTTCGACCTGGTGGGCCGGGAGCTCCGGGGATTGCGCTCGCCCGACGCCGCCGCCTTCTACACCTCGGGGCGGGCCAGCAACGAGGCGGCGTTCCTCTACCAGCTCTTCGTCAGGCAGTTCGGCACCAACAACCTGCCCGACTGCTCCAACATGTGCCACGAGTCGTCGGGCACGGCTCTGGTCGAGAGCCTCGGCATCGGCAAGGGCACGGTGACGCTGGAGGACTTCGAGAAGACCGACCTGATCCTGATCGTGGGTCAGAACCCGGGGACCAACCATCCCAGGATGCTGACCTCGCTGGAACACGCCAAGCGGCGCGGTGCCGCGATCATCGCCATCAATCCGCTGGCGGAGCCGGGCTTCCTCCGGTTCACCGACCCCAATCCCGAGGAGTATCCCACGCCCCTGCACTTCGCCGCGCATCTCCTCGGTCCCGGCAAGCCGCTGGCCGACCTGCACCTCCCGGTCCGGATCAACGGCGACATCGCGCTGCTCAAGGGGATCATGAAGGTGTTGCTGACCGAGGACGTGGAGTCCGGGGGAGTGCTGGACCACGACTTCATCCGCCAGCATACCGAGGGTTTCGCCGAGCTCTACGCCGATCTGGAGGCGACCTCGTGGCAGGAGGTGGTGGATGGGTGTGGAATCCCCCGGGAAGACATCGAACGCGCGGGGACCATGGTGGCGCGGTCGAAGCGGATGATCTGCTGCTGGGCGATGGGACTGACCCAGCACCGTGACGCGGTGGCGACGATCCGGATGCTGGTCAACCTGCTCCTGCTGGGCGGCCACATCGGTCGGCCCGGGGCCGGGACCTGCTGTGTGCGTGGCCACTCGAATGTGCAAGGCGACCGGACGATGGGGATCTGGGAGCGTCCACCGGCACCGTTTCTCGACGCCCTGGAGCGCGAATTCGGGTTCGCTCCGCCGCGCACGGTGGGCCACGACACGGTCGATACCATCGCCGCGATGCACGACGGCGACATCGAGGTCTTCGTGGCACTGGGCGGCAACTTCCTGTCGGCCGCCCCCGATACCCTGTGTACCGCCGAGGCCTTGAAGACCTGCCGGCTGACGGCACACATCGCCACCAAGCTCAATCGCGGGCATCTGATCACCGGCCGGCAGGCGTTGCTGCTGCCCTGCCTGGGGCGTGCCGAACGGGATCCGGGTGGCTTCGTGACGGTCGAGGATGCCATGGGGGTGGTGAGCCCCTCGACCGGACGGCTCGAGCCCGCCTCCGCCACGCTTCGCAGTGAGCCGGCCATCATCGCCGGGATCGCCAAGGCGACGCTGGGCGGCCGCTCGCGAATCGACTGGGACGGCCTCGCGGGCGACTACGGCAAAATCCGCGGCCACGTGGCTCGGGTGGTGCCGGGGTTCGAGGATTTCAACGCCCGCATCGGGAGGGGTCCATTCTATCTGCCCAACCCGGCGAGGGACCGCCGCTTTGTGACTACATCGGGCAGGGCGCAATTCGCCGTCGCGCCCATCTCGCGGCACGAACTCGGCGCCGACCGCTACATCCTCACGACCATTCGAAGCCACGACCAGTTCAACACCACGATCTACGGACTGCACGACCGCTACCGGGGCGTGCACGGCGCCCGCCGGGTGCTCTTCATGAACCCGGGTGACATGGAAGCGCGAGGGTGGGTTGCCGGAATGCGAGTGGACATCACCAGCCACTTCGGGAGCGAGCGCCGCCTGGCGCGATCGTTCCAACTGGTGGCGCTGGCCATTCCGCCTCGGTGCGTCGCGGCGTACTTCCCAGAGGCCAACGTGCTGGTGCCAATCGGCAGCGTGGCGGAGGAGAGCAACACGCCGACTTCGAAGTCCATCCACGTGACGCTGGCCGCGGCCAACCCCGCCGGGAACGGCCGGCCCGCCTAACCTTCGCCACGCCGACGAGTAGTTCCGCGCAACCAGCTCGCTTGCCGCGGGATAATGACACTGATTCCAGCGGTCGCGAGAGGCATATTGCTCCGTGCCCACACCCATTCGCACGCTCCCGCCCGCCGATCGTCCCCGCGAGCGCCTCTGGTCGCTCGGCCCCGTTGCCCTCACCACCGTGGAGCTGGTGGCCATTGTTCTCGGCACCGGCAGTGGCGGGCGGACCTCGCTCGATATCGCCGCGCGGCTGCTGGAGGTCGGCGACGGCTCACTCAGGCGGGTGGTCCAGCGCCCCCGCGCGGAGCTGCTGCAGGCCGAAGGCATCGGCCCGGGAAAGGCAGGGCGCCTGCTCGCCGCCTTCGAGATCGGCGCCCGCCTGTCCAGCGAGGGGCGGCCCCCAATCCAGCGAATCCGTGAGCCAGAAGACGTCGCCCGCCTGTTTCAGAGCCGCCTCCGCGACCTGCAGGTGGAGGAGTTCCATCTGGTCGCGCTGGACAGCCAAAGCCAGGTGCTCCGGGAAGTCCTGGTCACCCGCGGGCTGCTCAACAGCTCGCTGGTTCATCCACGGGAGGTCTTTCGCGCCGCCATTGCGGAGGCCGCCGCCGGTATCATCGTGGTCCACAATCACCCCAGCGGAGACCCCACGCCCTCGGCCGAAGACCGGGCCGTCACCCGGCAGCTGGCGGAGGCCGGCCGCCTGCTCGACCTTCCGTTGTACGATCATGTGATCATCGCGGGCGATCGATTCGTCAGTCTGGCCACGATGGGGTTGCTCTGAGCGCACGCCCCCTTCCCACCCCATCTAAATTCAAACTCGGTAGCCAGATAAGCACTCCCGACCCGGCGGTGGGACCAGGCTCCTCCCGGGGGCGTCCAGCGGGCGTCGCGTTGACGCCCGCCGGCTTTCCTGCCATCGTAAGTCAGAGTCTCGGCGGCATCTGCAACCAGGCCGGGCACCCTCCCGGCACCGGGATGGCGACTCGCGGCGGAACCCGAGGTTCCGGCGCCTGGAGGCCTTCGCCCGCCTGGTGGCCGCCAGACTCTCGCGACGACAGGAACCGAGTGACCTCGACCTTGCCCGAACTGGCACCCGACCTTTCGGCCGTGCTCGACAAGCACGCCGACCGGCTGGACCTCGATCTCATTGATCGGGCCCTCCGCTTCAGCGCGTCCGCCCACCGCGGACAGAAGCGGATGTCGGGCGAGGACTTCGTCTCCCACAGCATCGCGGTCGCGCTGATCCTGGCGGAGCAGTTACTGGACAGCGCCACCATCTCGGCCGCGCTGCTGCACGATGTGGTCGAGGACTCCGACGTTCGCACCGAAGACATCGCCCGCGAGTTCGGCGGCGAGATCGCGGGCATCGTCGACGGCCTCACCAAGATCTCCAGCCTGACCTTCCGCAGCTCCGCCGAAGAGCAGGTGGAGAACTACCGCAAACTGCTGCTGTCGATCGCCAAGGACGCCCGGGTCATCATCATCAAGCTGGGCGACCGGCTGCACAACATGCGCACGCTGGAGCATCTGCCCCCCGAGCGCCGCCATCGGATCGCCATGGAGACGCGGGAGATCTATGCCCCGCTGGCCCACCGCTTCGGCATGGCCGGCATCAAGGCCGAGCTCGAGGACCTCGCGTTCAAGTTCCTGGAGTCCGACGACTACCGCGACCTGGCGAGCCAGGTGGCCTCGAAGAAAGCGGCCCGGGAGCAGACCATCCTCAAGCTTCGTACGCCGCTGGAGTACGAGCTCAGGCGGGCCGGCATCGAGTGGTTCGAGGTCACCGGCCGGCCCAAGCACCTCTGGTCCATCTTCCAGAAGATGCGGAAGCGGAACAAGGGGTTCGACGAGAT
>JACCRH010000080.1 GCA_013813675.1 Gemmatimonadales bacterium | reverse complement strand
GCTCGGGATGACACGCCTGTACTCGGGATGACACGCCTGTACTCGGGATGACACGCCTGTACTCGGGATGACATGCCTGTACTTGGGATGACATGCCGGCCTCACCACCTGCGCCGAGTCCTCCGCGTCGTCCGGGGCGGCTTCAGCCCGAGCAACCCGAACAATCCACGCACCACTTCGCGTCCCACCGTTCGCCCGATCGTAGATGTGAGCGCCCCGATCACCGCCGCCCCCGCGGCCTTGGCGACCGTCTTGCCGACGCCTTTGCCCTTCCGCGACGCCCGCGGCGGCGCGTCCTCCGGAGACTCCTCTGCCGGCGCCTCGGTACGGGCCATCCGCTTGGCCAGCAACTCCCGGGCGCTCTCCCGGTCCACCGCCTGGCCGTACTCCGCGAGCAGGTCCGACTGGCGGATGTCGGCCTGCAGCTCCTCTGGCGTGAGCGGCGCCATCCGGGAGCCGGGTGGGATCAGCCGGGTCGCCACCACCGGCGTGGGCGTTCCCCGCGCGTCGAGCACCGTGACCACCGCCTCGCCGATGCCCAGCGAGGTGAGAGTCTCCTCCAGATCGTAGTGCTCCGTCTTGGGGTAAGTCCGCACTGTCGCCTTGAGCGCCTTGTCGTCGTCCGGCGTGTGGGCCCTGAGCGCGTGCTGGATCCGGTTGCCCAGCTGCGCCAGCACCTCCGTCGGGACGTCCTTGGGAGTCTGGGTCACCATGAACACGCCCACGCCCTTGGAGCGGATGAGCCGCACCACCCGCTGGATCTGGTCGAGAAACGCCTTCGGCGCGTCGTCGAACAGCAGGTGGGCCTCGTCGAAGAAGAAGACCAGCTTCGGCTTCGGCAGGTCGCCCGCCTCGGGAAGGTTGTGGTATAGCTCCGCCAGCAGCCACATCATGAAGGTAGAGAAGAGCGCCGGTTTGTCCTGAGCATCGGATAGCTCCAGACCGGTCACCACCCCGCGCCCGTCGGAAGTCGTCCGCAGCATGTCGTGTACGTCGAACTCCGGCTCGCCGAAGAAGCGGTCGGCCCCCTGCGCCTCCAGCTCCACCAGCTTCCGCAGCAGCACCCCCACCGTCGCGTTCGACATCCCGCCATATCCTTCCAGGGCGGGCTTACCCTCGTCGGAGGCCAGAAACTGGAGCACCGCGCGCAGGTCGGTCAGGTCGAGCAACGGGAGCTGGCTGTCGTCGGCATACTTGAACACCAGAGTGAGCACGCTGGTCTGAGTCTCGTTGAGCGAGAGCGCCTTGCCCAGGAGCAGCGGGCCGAAGGAGCTGACGGTCGCGCGAAGCTGCACACCCAGCGAGCCGGTGAGGCTCACGAACTCGACCGGCACGCCGCCGGGCGTCCACTGATAGCCGATGTCGCTCGCCCGCCCGGAGACTCGGTCGCTGGCCTCGCCGGGCACTGCGAGTCCACTCAAGTCGCCCTTGATGTCGGCGACGAAGACCGGCACGCCCTGGGCCGAGAGCTGTTCGGTGAGGAGCTGCAGCGTTCTGGTCTTGCCGGTGCCGGTGGCGCCGGCCACGAGTCCGTGGCGGTTCATCATCGCGATGGGAATCTTGACCTTCGGCTCCTGGTGGACGGTCCCGCCCTCCAGCGCGGCGCCGAGCGTGATGGCGGGATCGGTGAAGCCGTATCCGGCGGCGAGCATGTCGGTAAAGCTGGTCATCGGGGTGGGGTCTCCGCGAGTCGTGGAGTCAAACGATGTGGCACTGCATCATACCACCCTCACGCTCAGTCACTGGCGAGCGCCTGGGCGACCCGCTCCATCTCGGCGACGGTATTGTAGCAGTGGGGACTGAACCGGATCGCCCCTTCCCGGAGACTGCACACGATCCGCGCCGCCTTGAGTCGCCGGTGAACCGCCTGCACGCCCTCGGGTGCGACGCAGAGAATCCCCGACCCGCTCGCGCCGCGAGGCGAGACCACCCGCGCCCCACTCCGCTCGGCCCACGCCAGCACCGGCTGGTGCAGGGTCGCGATGTGATCCCGGATCTGCTCGATGCCGATCGACAGGAGCAGCTCGAGCGAGGCGTTGAACCCGGCGAAATCCTGGTAGGGCAGCGTCATCAGCTCGAAGCGGCGGGCGTCGGCCCTGAGCGTGTCGTCGTACTGGGTGAGCCGGGTGAGGTCGTCGGTGCCCTCGAAGGAGAGCCACCCGGTGATCGCGGGATCGAGCGCGCCGATCAGATCGCGATGCACGTAGACGAAACCCGCGCCCCAGGGTGACAACAGCCACTTCTGGGCGCCGCAGGCCAGCACGTCGACCCGGGTGCGGGACAGATCCAGGGGCAGTTGACCGATGCCCTGGATCGCGTCCACCACGAGGAAGGCACCGGTCTCCCGGGTCGCCGCGGAGAGCCGGCCGAGGTCCACCAGATACCCGTTGCTGAACTGCACCAGCGACACCGCCAAGACCCGCACCCGCGGATCCCGGAGCCGCTCCAGCAGCCGTGCCTCGTCCGGCCAGCCTTCGGCCGTCGTCGGCACCAGTTCCATGGCGACCCCGCGGTCCTTGAGCCGCAGCCAGGGATAGACGTTCGCGGGGAACTCCTTGTCGCTCACCAGCACGATGTCACCCGGCGCCAGCGGCAGCGCGCGGGCCGCCATGCTGATGCCGAAGCCAGTGTTGACGGTGAGCGCGATCTCCTCCGCCGACGCGCCCACCAACTGGGCGATCCTCCGGCGGGTGTCGGCCAGCATGGCGAAGAGCTCGCGATCGGGAAGCTTGTGTGGGGCCGCGCGGCCCCGGTTGAACTCGTCCAGCACCAGCCGGGTCCGCTCGGGCAGCGGGCCGATGCTGGCGTTGTTGAGGTAAATCGTGTCGGCGGTCCAGGGGAACTCGGTGGTGCGGAGGAGGTCGACGTCGTAACTGCGCGAAGGGTGAACCGGGAAAGGTGAAACGGACGAGGGCGCCCCCTGGTCGCCAGGCAGCGGTCCCGCGGAGCGGGTCACAGCGTCAGTTTCACCTTTCACTGTCCACCTTTCACGCCCCTAAAATCGCGGACTAATCCCACGGAAACGCCGAGACCGCGCACCCGCTTGCACTCGCCCACCCTCCGCCCCGTGGCGCACGA
>JACCRH010000076.1 GCA_013813675.1 Gemmatimonadales bacterium | reverse complement strand
AGCGCCCCACCGGGGTGATCCGGGGGTCGTTCTGGGTGGCCCAGACGGCGCCGCTCTCGTGCTCGGCGTTCTCCCGCATGGTGCGGAACTTATAGATGGTGAACGGGCGGCCGCCAAGGTCGCGGGTGCGGTGGTGGTTGCTGGCGTCGGCACCGGGGATGCGGCGGTCGAGGCCGATGCGCTCCTGGGTGTAGAACACCCGACCCCGGGAGGTCAGCTTGATCGCCACCGCGATCAGCAGAAGCAATGGAAGAGCGACGAACAGCGCCAGCCCCGCGATGAGGACGTTCATCGCCCGATGGGCCACATCCGCCTCCTTGGCGCTGTCCAGCACACTCACGGCATGGGCGCCTGATACACGCACACGCCCCCCGCTCGGCGATGTCGGCCCCGACAACAGTTGATGCGAAGGCTGTCGCCGCGGCCCCGAGGTGGCTACGCCCATTCGTTCCGTCATTGAGGCACTCTATATGGCCGACCGCGGTCACGGCGGAGCAAAGAGTGCGTGGGTGCAGGGTAACAGAAAACGGTGACTATCCCCGTGACGCGTCTCACCCTGCGATGCATCAACCGGAGCGGCCTCGCCCAGCAGGCTCGTCGGTGGGACGAAGAATCGGGTCGGTCAGCTCGCCCAGGCCGAACCGGGCGAGCAATCGACTGAATCGTGAGCGCTCGACCGGAAGCTCGGCGCTCGGCCGAACGGCCGTGTGGTCGCGATCGGCATTTTCCTGTGCCTCCGGTCGCCCGGGGCCATGCTGGACGGGTCGCTGAGCCATGCTGCAACCATTTCTGCAAAGTTTGGCACTGTCCGTCGGCGTAACAGCTTGTGATTCAATAATGACGCCGCGAAATCACGACGAAGGGCTTGGCTCGGCTCGGGGGGAGATCTGGATATCTAAGCCCGTATCTTATACAATGTTACCATCTCATGCCAGAGCCTGGTCACACCCGGCTTCTAGAGGGGCCGCCGTTGCTCGGGGGCCACAAGGTGGGGGGCGTTCCTCCACCAGCCGCCCCCAGGCGGCCGACGTGGCGCGTCAGCAGCCAAACTGTGGCATCGCTCCAGCGATCCGCGCATTCATCGCTCAACTTTAGACGACTAGGTCTTTACTAATAATGACTTTGCGGTTTTGGATCGACGCCGCACGACTCCTGCGGTCAAGATCGTCACCGACCACCCCGCCGTCCCCACATCCTGGCAACCCACATGGCTGATCGAGATAGGACCCCCAATGCGCCACTGGTGTTGATCGCCAACGACCAGGAGTGGTCGGCGCGATCCCTCGAAAGCATCCTGGGGCCCAACGGCTACTCAGTGGTGCGGGCCTACACCGGGCAGCAGGCATTGGAACGGGCGCGCACCTCGCAGCCCGACCTGATCATCCTCGATGCCCAGATGCCCGACATGCACGGGTTCGAGGTGTGCCGGACCCTGCGGAACGACCCCCGATTCAGCGCCACGACTCCTATCGTCATCACGACCTCGGGCCCATCCGGCCGCACCCAGCGGCTCGAGGCGTACCGCGCCGGAGCCTGGGAGTTCCTGGGTCAGCCGCTGGACGGTGAAGCCCTCCTCCTCAAGCTCAACACCTATCTGCAATGCAAACGGGAGGTCGATGGCCTCCGTGAAGAGAACCTGCTCGATCCGGGCACCGGACTCTACAATATGCGGGGCCTTTCCCGCCGCGCCCGGGAGATCGGAGCGGAAGCGTTCCGCCGCCGCGATCCGGTCGCCTGCGTAGTGTTCGCGCCCGACACCGACGAGGACGAGGGGGAGACGCAGCAGGACGACGAGGCCCGCCGGATGTCAGACCAGGTGGCGCTGTTGTTCCGGCAGGCGGGGCGGGCTTCGGATGCCATCGGACGGCTGGGACAGTCGGAGTACGGCGTGATCGCTCCCGCGACCGGGCCGGATGCGGCGGTCCGAATGGTACGCCGGCTCGGCGGGGCCATCGAGTCCTCGCCCATCCCGGTACGGGGCGGCGAGAAGACCCTTCGACTCCGCGCGGGATACTGCGCGGTCCCCGATTTTGCCGAATCTTCGGTGGACGCGGTGGAGTTGCTGCTCCGGGCTACCACGGCCCTCCGCGACCTCAAGCGGGAGGGTACCCAGGGGGAGCGGATTCGCGCGTTCGAGCAGGTTCCCAGCCGATTTGTCAATTAGAACCTACTTAAGTGTAGTGAAGACACAACGATATACTCGCTTCGAGCCCCGGTGCTGTAGCGCCATCACCGCAACCTGCTTGACAGGCGCACCAATCTGTTGTATAGAAGAGACTCCTAAGATCAGCGGTGGTAGCCGCCCCGCCTGGATGTAGGATCCCACCCCTCCGCCCGGAGGTGTGGCCGAAGTCCGTCCACCCGACGAGGAGTGCAGGATGGCCAACCCGCTCGCTCAGCCGGAGCGCGCCAGCCCGGCGGCCTCCGAGGCACCGCGCGACCCCCTTTCGATCCCTAGCGAAGTCAAAGCAAGCATCCGGGTGCTCGTCGTGGATGACGAGCGCACGCTGCGGGAAAGCTGTGCCAGCGTGCTCCAGATGGACGGATTCAATGTGACGTTGGTGGGGCGGGGAGAGGAGGCGCTGGAGACCGTCAAGCGGCGGAAGTTCGATATCATCCTGGTGGACCTGTACATGTCCCAGACGTCGGGCCTCGAGATCCTCCAGGCCGCCTTAGGCGCTTACAAGGACACGATCGTCGTGGTGATGACCGGAAACCCGAGCGTGACCAGCAGTATTGAAGCGCTCCGCGCCGGCGCCTGGGACTATCTCCCCAAACCCTTCTCGGCCACCCACCTGCAGGTGCTGATCGGGCGCGCGTCCCACGCAGTGATGATGTCGCGCGAGGCGCAGGACCTCCGGGTCCAGCTCATGAAGCAGCACGGGCACAGCGACAAGATCGCGCTGATCGGGATCTCGCCACTCTTCCGCAAGGCGGTGGAGCTCGCCCGCAAGGTCGCCGCCACCGACGCGTCGGTTTTCATCAGCGGCGAGAGCGGCACGGGCAAGGAGGTCATCGCCCAGTTCATTCACCAGAACAGCCGCCGGGCCGGCCGCCCGATGGTGCCGATCAACTGCGCGGCGCTCCCCGAGCCTCTGCTCGAAAGCGAGATGTTCGGGCATCGAAAGGGCGCCTTCACGGGGGCCGACAGGGACAAACCCGGCCTGCTGGAGACCGCCAACGGCGGGACGCTGTTTCTCGACGAGCTGACCGAAATGACCATGCCGCTTCAGGCCAAGCTGCTCCGGGTCATCCAGGACGGCGTGGTGCGGCGGGTGGGAAGCGAGCAGCAGGACGCGGTGGTGGATGTCCGCTTCGTGTCCGCCACCAACCGCGAGCCCCAGGAGGCGGTGGACTCCGGCATACTGAGGGGCGACCTCTTCTACCGCCTGCGGGTGGTGCCGATCAAGCTGCCGCCGCTCCGCAAGCGGCTGGAGGATATCCCGCTCCTGGCCAACCACTTCCTCACTTATTATTGGCAGCGGCATCGCCAGATGGGCGACCGCGCGCCGCGGTTGAGCGAGGCCAGCATCGGCTTCTTGCGCTCCCGGCCCTGGCGCGGCAACGTTCGAGAGCTGCAGAACGTGATCGAGCACGTCGCGGTACTGGTCGAACCGGACCAGGTGGTTCAGCCGAACGATATTCCGGTGTATGACGACGCCGCCGAGTGGCCCGCCGAGACCGCGGCGCCGTCAGGGATCATGGACGAGGCCTACCACCCCGCGAAGGATCGGGTCGTGGCGCAGTTTGAGAAGGAGTACCTGACCCGACTCGTCAACCGCGCCGGCGGCAACATGTCGAAGGCGGCGCGACTGGCGAGCATCGACCGGACCACCTTGTACCGATTGATGGACAAGCACGAGTTCCACAGAGAAGAGACTCCGGATCGACCGAGTGACGCCTGACACCGTGATCTCTAGCACCACCAGCGGCGAGCGCCGTCGGGTGGCGCCGGGCTACGTGCCGCCGCTTCCCAAGCTCTGGGACCCGGACGGACCGAAGCCGGCGGCCATCGGCCCGGCACTCTGGGACGCCTTGCGCGAAGCGGTGCTGGCGACTCAGGCGCAGTGGGAGCGGGCGATCGAGCATGCCTCGGGCGCGGAAGAGGTCACCACGCACCTGGCGCAGCTTTCCACCGCGGTGCGGCAGCAGCTTCTGGGGCCCGCCGAGGAGACGGTCGAGGTGCCGCGGACGGCGCTGGCGCGGCGGCTGCTCGGCCTGATGCGCGGCGCCTTTCTCGAGCGGGCCCAGGCCCTCCCGTCGCCGGCCGATTCCAACCAGCTTCTCCGTCTCCTTGGCGCCATCGAGGGGGTGAGCCAGCGGCTGGAGGCCGACTGGTCCCAGCACTTCACCGACCGGCTCTCCTCCCCGGATGGACTCGAGCTCGTGGTCGAGGTGGCCCACGACCTTCGCTCGCCGCTCACCTCGATCCTGTTCCTGGCGGAGACCCTTCAGCGGGGCCGGAGCGGAGCGGTCAATCCGGTGCAGGAACGGCAGCTCGGGCTGATCTACAGCGCCGCGTTCGGTCTCAGCTCGGTGGCCAGTGACGTGATCGAGCTGGCCCGCGGGGGTGACCGGCTGGTCGATCTCGACCCGATTCCGTTCTCGGTCACCGATATCTTCGAGTCGGTGCGCGACATCGTGCAGCCGATCGCGGAGGAAAAGGGCCTGACCGTCCGCCTGGCGACACCCGAGGCCGACTTCCGGATCGGACACCCGGTCGCGCTGAGCCGGGTCCTGCTGAACCTCACCACCAACGCCCTCAAGTTCACCGCCGAAGGATTCGTGGAGGTCGTGGCCCGCCAGACCGACGCCCGGCGCCTCGAGTTCTCGGTGCGGGACACCGGACGGGGGATTCCGCCGCAATCCATGGTCAGCCTGTTCGAGCCGTTCCGCCGGCGCCAGAAGCCCGGTGAATACGCCTTCTCGGGGTCGGGACTCGGCCTCTCGATCTGCCGCAAGCTGGTCGAGGCGATGGGCTCCACGCTGCAAGTCGAGACCGAGCAGGGGGCCGGTACCCGCTTCTTCTTCGAGCTGGACCTGCCGCTCGCGGGCGATAGTAGCCTCGGCTGAGGACTCCACGGTGAAGCTCGCGGTCATCATCCGCTTCCCCCCTCCAGCACTACCCTCCAACCCCGCTTCCCCGTTACGTTTCCCGCGCTAGCCGCCATCCGCCGGAACGGGCGCACGGGCACCTCCCCACCGGGAGCCCGCCCGTCGCCCCACACGCGGATGCCAAAAGGCTGCCGAGCGGCCCGCCGGGCCGGCTCGATGACACCCTAGGGGACCCGCCCTCGAGGTGTCCCTCGACGGCCGCCGCGGAATGGATCCCGGCAGGGCCCTCGGGGGGCTCGCTCGGGGACGGCAAGCCCGAACCCGAGCGACCCGTGAATAGACCGCTGATCCGTCCTGCGCGGCACTTGAGCCAGCCCCTCGTACACGCTCCGAACGCCGCCCTGCTGATCGATTTTGACAATGTCACCCTCGGGATCCAGAAAGACCTGACCAAGGAGCTGCGCACTCTCCTCAACAGCGACATCATCAAGGGCAAGGTCGCGGTGCAACGGGCGTACGCCGACTGGCGACGCTACCCGCAGTACATCGTCTCGCTTTCCGAATCCTCGATCGACCTCATCTTCGCGCCCGCGTTCGGGTCCACCAAGAAGAACGCGACCGACATCCGCCTCGCCATCGACGCCATCGAGCTGGTGTTCACCCGCCCCGAGATCGGGACCTTCATCCTGCTCTCCGGCGACAGTGACTTCTCGACCATGGTGATCAAGCTGAAGGAGTACGGGAAGTACGTCATCGGCGTAGGGATCCGGGAGTCGGCCAGCGATCTGCTGATTCAGAACTGCGACGAGTACTACTCCTACAACGACCTCGCCGGCCTCACCAAGGAGGTCGATCCCCCGTCGATCCAGCGCGATCCGTGGGAGCTCGCCGGCCAGGCGGTGGCGCAGATGGCCCGCAACGGCGACGTGATGCGCTCCGACCGGCTGAAACAGGTGATGCAGCAGATCGACCCCAACTTCGACGAGCGCAACGCGGGGTTCAACCGGTTCAGCAAGTTCGTGCTCGAGGCCGGGCAGCGCGGCGTCGTGACGGTGACCAAGCTCGACAACGGGCAGTTCGAGGTCTCGCCCGGAACCGCGCCGGTCGTGACATCCCCGGCGTCCCCGGCGCCGGCACTGCCACCGGCCCCCCGGTCCCGGGACGGTGCCGCGGAACCGCGCGAAGGCCGGGAGGACGGCGGACGGGGGCGGCGCGGCCGGCGTGGCGG
>JACCRH010000073.1 GCA_013813675.1 Gemmatimonadales bacterium | reverse complement strand
GGACTGCGCGACGCGACGGAGCGACGCGACGCCCTCCTCATCTTCGACGAGGTCATCACTGGCTTTCGCGTGGCCCGTGGCGGCGCGAGCAAGCGCTATGGCGTGACACCGGACCTCACCGTACTGGGCAAGATCATCGGCGGTGGTCTGCCGGTCGGCGCCTACGGCGGGCGCGCGGCCCTCATGAAGATGATTGCGCCGGACGGCCCGGTGTACCAGGCCGGCACGCTGTCGGGGAACCCGATCGCCATGGCGGCCGGCGCCGCGACCCTGCGCGAGCTGACCGCCGAAAGCTACGAGCAACTCGAGGAGGCGGGCGCACGTCTCGAGGCCGGCCTCACGGACGCCGCGAACGCGGCGGGCGCATCGGTCCAGGTGAGTCGCGTCGGAAGTCTGCTGACCGCATTCGTCGACGAGTTCCCGACGTTCTTCCACGCCATGCTCGCGGCAGGAATCATGCTTCCACCCAGCCAGCACGAGGCGTGGTTCGTATCGACCGCCCACCGCGACGCCGATCTCGACGCTACGCTGCTCGCAGCACGCGACGCCTTTGCCGTCGCCGGTAGGGAGCGGTAATCCGACATGTTTGAATTCCTGGGAGACCCGGGGACCTGGGTCGTCGCCCTGCTGACCCTGACGGTCCTCGAGATCGTCCTCGGCATCGACAACATCATCTTCATTTCCATCCTCGCGGGGAAGCTGCCGCGGGAGCAGCAGGGCCGGGCGCGCTACATCGGCCTCATGCTGGCGATGCTCACCCGTATCGGCCTGCTCTTCTCCCTCAGCTGGATCATCCGGCTCACCGCGCCGCTCTTCAGCGTCGTGGGCCAGGAGATCTCCGGACGGGATCTGGTCCTCCTCATTGGCGGACTCTTCCTCCTGGCGAAAAGCACGCACGAGATTCACGAGCGGCTGGAAGGTGAGGCGGGCGAGGCTTCCGCCAGAGCGGCGCCCTCACTCCGGAGCGTACTGATCCAGATCATGCTGTTGGACATCGTGTTCTCGCTCGACTCGGTGATCACCGCGGTCGGCATGGTGGACGAGTTGGCAGTGATGGTGGTGGCGGTGGTCGTGGCAGTGGGCTTCATGATGCTGTTCGCCAAGCCGGTCAGCGAGTTCGTGGACCGCCACCCCACGGTCAAGATGCTGGCGTTGAGCTTCCTGCTGCTGATCGGCGTGTCGCTTATCGCGGAGTCGTTCGATCAGCATATTCCCAAGGGCTACATCTACTTCGCGATGGCGTTCTCGGTCATGGTGGAGGTCCTGAACCTGCGAGCCCGGAAGCGGAAAGGCGATGTGGTGAAGCTGCGCCGGGCCTACTCCGCGGGCGAGGCGCCCTAGCGCGCTGGGCTGCCCTCGTCCACCAGGCTCCGGTAGGTGAGGGACATGTTCTGCTCCAGCAGTGCCAGCGCGCGAGCCCGGTCGCCGCGCTCGATCGCGGCGAGGATCTCCTCGTGTTCGCGGATCGAGCGCTGGGTCCGGTCGCGGTGGGAGTAGTACCACAGCTCGAGCCGGGTGAGCTGAGAGCGGAGATCGTCCAGCAGCATCGCCAGCCTGCGGTTGCCGCCCCGCTCCGAGATCAGCCGGTGGAACTCGGTGTTGAGGTCGAGCATCGCCCGGACATCGTCCCGGTCCCTGGCTTCGGCGAGCCGGCTATTCACCGCCCGGAGCCTAGCCACGTCGGACGGAGTGAAGCGGTCCAGAGCGAGCCGGCCGGCCAGCAGCTCCAGCGACGCCACTATCGGGTAGAGCTCCAGCAGATTGCCCAGCGATTCCTCCGGCACCCGAAAGCCGCGGTGCGGCAGCCGCTCCAAAAACCCCTCGCTGGCCAAACGGCCCAACGCCTCCCGGATCGGCGTCCGGCTCACGCCCATGGGCTCCAGGTCCTTCTCCCGGACAAAGGTCCCGGGAGCCAACCCGCCGTCGATGATCCTGGTCCGAACGGCGCGGTAGACCTGCTCGGAGAGGGTGCGGGACTCGGGGAGAGGCCAGAGGGCGGTGGTCATGGGGGCCGGTGGTGGCGTGGTTGCGTCCGCGGTTGCGTGGTGAGCGTCTGCGGTTGCCTGGTTTCCGTTGTCATCCTGAGCGAAGCGAAGGAGACCATGCTGAGTCATGCCCCCTTCACTTCGTTCAGGGTGACAACAGCCGGCCGCCCAATTGACGAGAATCCCACGAATTGTATACTTGATACAATCCACCCTGCTAAATGGCAACCCTGAGACCTCACGATGCCAGCCACCGCCGCCCCAGTCAGTCGTAAGTACCCGCCAGCTCTCAACTTCGTCGCTGGCCGGTTCGTCGCCGGGGGCGGGTCGCTGCTCGAAGTCCTCAATCCGAGCGACGGAGCGCCGCTGTCCCAGGTGACCCTGTCGTCGGCGCCGGACCTGGACGCCGCGGTCCGTGCGGCGCAGGAGGCGCTGCCGGCCTGGTCCGCCCGTCCGATCAAGGAGCGGGTGCAGGTCTTCTACCGCTACCGCTCGCTGCTCGAGCGCGACTTCGCCGCGCTTGCCGCGCTCATCACCGAAGAGCATGGGAAGACCCGCGCCGAGGCCGAGGCGGAGATCGCCAAGGCGATCGAGCTCACCGAGTTCGCCTGCTCGCTTCCGCAGATCGTGACCGGTGAGGTGCTGGAGGTGAGCCGCGGGGTGGAGTGCCGCACCGACCGGCACCCGGTCGGCGTGGTGGCGTCCATCGTGCCGTTCAATTTCCCCAGCATGGTGCCGCACTGGACGATTCCCAATGCGATCGCCCTGGGCAACTGCCTGGTGTTGAAGCCCTCCGAGCAGGTCCCGCTCAGCGCCGGCCGGATCGCCGAGCTGCTCACCGAGGCGGGGCTCCCGGCCGGCGTCTTCAACGTGGTGCACGGCGGCCGCGAGGTGGTGGAGGCGATCTGCGACCATCCCGGCATCGCGGCCGTCACCTTCGTCGGCTCCACCCGGGTGGCCCAGCTGGTCTATCGCCGGGGAACCGCCAACCTCAAGCGGGTGCTCGCCCTCGGCGGAGCCAAGAACCATCTGCTGGTCCTGCCTGATGCCGATCTGGAGATGACCTCGAGCAACGTGGTAGCGTCCATGTCGGGATGCACCGGCCAGCGCTGCATGGCGGCGTCGGTCATGGTGGCGGTGGGCGGCACCGACCACATCGTGCGCCGGGTGGTGGAGCACGCACGGGCGGTGGTGCCGGGGCAGAACCTGGGGCCGGTGATCTCCCAGGAGGCCAGAGACCGGATCGAGCGCTACGTACGCGAGGCGGAGCAGGCGGGCGCCACCGTGCTGCTGGATGGCCGGAGTACGGTGGTGCCGGGCCGCGAGGGCGGCTTCTACGTGGGTCCCACGGTGCTGGACCACGTCCGGCCCGACATGGCGATCGCGCGGGAGGAGGTCTTCGGCCCCGTCCTGGCCATCGTCCGCGCCAAGAACGTTGACCAGGCGCTCGCGATCGAGAACGCCTCGTCCTATGGCAACGCCGCGGCGGTGTTCACCGAGAGCGGCGGCCTGGCCCGCTACGTCACCGAGCGCGCCGGCGCCGGGATGATCGGGGTGAACGTCGGCGTCCCGGTGCCGCGAGAGCCGTTCTCCTTCGGCGGCTGGAACGACTCCAAGTTCGGCGTCGGCGACATTACCGGCCATGGCTCGATCGAGTTCTGGACCCGGACCAAGAAGACCACGACCAAGTGGAACCGGGACGCTGGTACCAACTGGATGTCTTGAGGATCACTGCTTGGTATTGGACAGAGGCACGGAGGCCATGGAGGACAGAGCGACGTCCTGACCATCACCAGGAACAGCCCATGCCCCAACTGCTGACCCCGCCCGCGCAGATGCCGGCGTTCGACTACACGCCCCGGCCCTACGACGGCCCCAGCCGCGACCAGGTGCTCGCCGCCCGGCACCAATACGCCAACCCCGCGCTCTTCACGCTCTACCGCGAGCCGCTGATGATCGTCGAGGGGAAGATGCAGTACCTGTTCGACGAGACCGGCCGGCGCTATCTCGACATGTTCGCGGGCATCGTCACCGTGTCCTGCGGGCATTGCCATCCCAAGGTCGTGGCCCGGGTGCGGGAGCAGGTGGAGACCCTGCAGCACACCACCACGATCTATCTCCACCCCGGCATGGCCCGGCTGGCGGAGAAGCTCGCGTCCAAGATGCCGCCCGGCCTCGACGTCACCTACTTCGTCAACAGCGGGAGTGAGGCGAACGACCTGGCCATCACCATGGCTCGGCTCTTCACCGGGAATACCGATGTCATCGCGCTCCGGAACGGCTACCACGGCGGGTCGCCCTCGGCGATGGGCCTGACCTCCCACCACACCTGGAAATTCCCCACCCTGCAGGGCCCCTGCGTTCACCACGCCCTCTGTCCGGAGCCCTACCGCAGCCCGCAGGGTGGAACCCCGGAAGAGATCGCCGCCGCGAGCGCCGCCGACATCGGCGAGCTGATCCGCTATTCCACTCCCGGGCGGATCGCGGCCTTCATCGCCGAGCCGATTCAGGGTGTCGGGGGTGTCACCAGCGCCGCGCCCAACTATTTCCGCGAGGCCTACCGGATCGTTCGGGAGCACGGGGGACTCTGTATCGCCGACGAGGTGCAGACCGGCTTCGGCCGCACCGGAGAGCACTACTGGGGGTTTCAGAACTTCGGGGTCGTGCCCGACATCGTCACCATGGCCAAGGGCTTCGGCAACGGGGTCCCGCTCGCGGCGGTCACGACCCGGCGGGAGATTGCCGAGGTGATGGCCCAGCGGCTCCACTTCAACACGTTCGGCGGCAATCCGGTGTCCATGGCCGCCGGCCTCGCGGTGATGGATGTGATCGAGGAGGACGGCCTGCAGCGGAACGCGCAGGTGGTGGGCGGACGGCTTCGAAAGGGCCTCGAGCGGCTCGCCGGTGAGCACCAGCTGATCGGCGACGTGCGGGGCATGGGTCTGATGCTCGGGGTCGAGCTGGTCACCGACCGTGCGACCCGCGCGCCGGCAACCGCCGAGACTCTGCAGGTGATGGAAGAGGCCCGCTCGATGGGCCTGCTCCTCGGCAAGGGAGGGCTGGCGGGGAACGTGCTCCGGATCAAGCCCCCTATGTGCATCACCGCGGGCGACGTGGACTTCGCCCTCGACGTGCTGGATCGGGCTCTTGCCCGCGCCGGCGGCTCCGCGTGACCCGAGCGCTAGGCCTTGCGGCCGCCTTTCTCGTCGCCGGCGCGGCGGCGCTTCCGGGTCAGACCAAGGTTCGGGCCCGCGCCCTCGGCGTGCCGTTCGATGGCACTCCGGGCCGCTATAACGCCATCACCGATGTGGCCGGAGTGGAAGTGGGGCACACCACCCTGATCTCGGGCACTGGCCGCTTGCAGGTAGGGAAGGGTCCGGTCCGCACCGGTGTCACCGCCGTGCTGCCCAGAGGCAAGGCCTCGTTCGACCCGGTGTTCGCCGCGTGGTTCTCCCTGAACGGCAACGGGGAGATGACCGGCACGACTTGGATCGACGAGTCGGGCTTTCTCGAGGGCCCCGTCCTCATCACCAACACTCACAGCGTGGGAACCGTCCGCGACGCCACCATCGATTGGATGCTGCGCCGGGGGGCTTCGTTCTTGTGGGCGCTGCCCGTGGTGGCCGAGACCTGGGACGGCGTCCTCAACGACATCAACGGCTTTCACGTCAAGCCGCGGCACGTCGCGCTCGCGCTCGACAGCGCGTCGTCGGGTCCGGTCAGGGAAGGCGCGGTGGGCGGCGGGACCGGGATGATCTGCAACGGCCTCAAGGGGGGCATCGGCACCTCCTCCCGGAAGCTCGCCGAAGATGCCGGGAGCTACACCGTCGGCGTGCTGGTCCAGTGCAACTATGGCAGCCGGCGGGGGCTCAGGATCGCCGGAGCTCCGGTGGGCCAGGAGCTGGCCGAGCCCACCCTCTGCGCCGCCGGGAAGGAGCCTCCCTCGCAGGCCTTTCTCCGAGACCTGGAGCCGTGCGGTCGCCCCGGCGCCTCGGCCGAGCGGCCTCAGCCCGAGGGGGGATCGATCATCATCGTGGTGGCCACCGACGCCCCGCTGCTTCCCCACCAGCTTGCCCGCCTGGTCAAGCGCGCGGCCCTCGGCCTGGGCCGCGAGGGAAGCATCGCCAGCAACTTCTCGGGGGACATCTTTCTCGCCTTCTCCACGGCCAACGCTCGCGCGGCGCGCGACAGCGCTCTTGCCTCCCTCGAGATGCTGCCCAACGAGCGCCTGGACCCGCTCTTTGCCGCCACGGTCCAGGCGACCGAGGAGGCCGTCACCAACAGCATGGTGGCCGCGGAGACCATGACCGGCGCGGACGACGTGCGCTCCATCGCGCTGCCCCACGATCGTCTGCGGGAGATCCTTCGGAAGTACCACCGGCTCGTCCCCGCGCCGTGACGGCGGGTTGCTTGCCGCCTCGACGTCAGCGGACCCACTCCGGCGGCACCCATCCGCCGGGCTCGAAGATGGCAGGGTTCAGCTCGGCCCCGGCCTTGGTGGCCTCGACCGGCTGGGCATAGACGTCGAACCCGAGCACCATCAGCGGATGGATCATGGGACGCGATTCGGCCAGCTTTCCGGCCTTGAACTCGTAGATCGAGTCGTTCCGGAACAGGAGGGTATTCTTCCCCTCCAGCGGAGCGATGTCGATCCGCAGCTTGCCGGGCAGCTCGGCGGCCTCGTACCAGGTCTCGACCTTTCCGTCGGGGAGAGTGGTTTTCTGCACGAAGGTCAGCGTCCGATACCACTTGCCGAGATAACGCTCGCGCATCTGCCCGATCAGCTCGACGCCATCCTTCGGCGGGTATACTTCGACCATTGCACCTCGCACCTACAGCCTGGGGAACCCATCATGCGACTTGGCGGCTTGTTTCCGCTCACAGCCTGGTCCTTGCTCGTCGCCTGTTCCGGTGGTCGGAGCGGGACGCCCGACGCCGAAGCTGCCGGAGACGGGGCGAATGTCGACTCGCCCCCACCCGAAGCGGCTTCCGCTTCCTCCCAGTCGTCGAGCCGCGGTACCGTGCCTATGAAGATCGCCGCCAAAGTGGCCGGCAGGGCGTATCAGTCGAGCGGCATGGGGGAGTGCGCCAGCAGCGGCGAGGCCTCCATCTACGAAGTGCCCGCCACGCTCTGGCACGCGACCTACGACAGCGACGAGGGCTCCGAGCCGCGCCGGCTCAACCTGACGGTGTGGCGGCCCAAGGCCGGCGGCGCCGACATGGTCGGGCTCTCGGTGGAGACCGGTGGGACCACCCACCAGATCGCCACGGTGAAAGGCGGCGAGATGGCGGGCAGCGGCGCTCCTGGCGTGCGCCCTGCCGGCAAGGGCGGGACCCTGACCGTCCAGGGTACGGACGATCACGGCGACGCGATCGAGATTTCCGTGGAGTGTGAGCGCTTCGATGAAGTGGTAGCCGAAGGCGGATGAGTGCCTGACGTCGCCGACCTGTTCCGGCGGCTCACTGCCGGCGTCTACGTCATCGGTGTCGCCGAGGGCGAACGGCGGAACGCGTTCACGGCCGCCTGGCTCACGCAGGTCTCGTTCGACCCGTTGCTGTTGGCGCTCAGCGTCAATCCCGGGCACGCCTCCTATCCGCTGCTGGTCGGAGGAGGCGGCTTCACCGTCAGCGTGCTGTCCCGGGAACAGCTTCACCTGGCCCGGCACTTCGGCACCCGCTCCGGCCGCGAGGGCGACAAGCTGGCCGGCATCGCCTGGCGGTCCGGAAGCACCGGCGCTCCGATCCTCACCGAGGCGGCCGCCTTTCTCGAGTGCCGCGTCACCCGGCGCTTTCCGGCGGGCGACCACGAGATCATCGTCGCCCGCCCGGTTGGCGGCGAGATCCTCTTTCCCGGCGCGATTCCGCTGGCCTATGCCGACACCGGCGAGCTGGACGGGAGCCGGGAGCTCTACCCCCCCTCGCTATAGCGGGACGACGGACCGGCTGCGGGTACGCTCAAGGCACCTTGAGCCGCCCCACGGTGTTGCGGTCCGTGCCGTACCAGATCTCTCTGGTGGGCCTGTGGAATACCATGTGCCGGATGCTGTTCGGCTGGTCCCCGCCCTCGGTCGCGACGCTGTCGCTGAACTTGTCCTTGCGGGTATCGAACGCCACCAGGCGGTTGGGCCGGACGCCCGTCTCCGCCAGCCAGATTCTTCCCTTGTCGTCTCCGGCCATCGCGTACGGCAGCGAGCCCGCTCCCCCCGGCAGGGCAAACTCCCGGACTTTGCCCGTCGCCGGATCGAGGCGGCCGAGGTAGCCTCGGGCGTAGTCGCCGTACCAGACCGCGTCGGCGGTCACCACAAGCCGCCGAGGCCGAGCTCCGTCGGGGAGCGTGAAGCGCCGCGGCTCCATCGTCTTCGAGTCGATGGTCCCCACCTCGTTGGTGCCGAAGAGCACGAACCAGGGCCGCTGCGCCCCGTCCACCTCGATCCCGTAGGGCCGGGTCCCGTCGCCCGTCGGCCAGAGACGGATCTTCCCGCTGGCGGCGTCCAGCCGTCCGACCACCGCGGAGTTCTGCGCGGTGAACCACGCGTTCCCCGTCCGGTCGAGGATCATGGTGTGAGGGTCGTCGACCTTCGGATCGGGCATCGGGAAGTTGGTCAGCTTGCGGCTCACCGGATCCAGCTTCACCAGCCGCCCGTTCCGGTTTCCGGTAAACCACACCATCCCGTCCGGCGCCACCACCAGATTGTGCGGATGGGTCCCCGCCTCGATCTCGTAGCGCTCGAACTTGCCGCTGTTCGGCTCGAGGTACGCCACATAGTTCCCCTCCTGCCCCACGAACCAGACTCGGCCCTTCCCATCCACGTAGGGATCGCGCGGACGGGTGCCGTCCCACGGCACCTTCCACTCCGTCACCTCGGGGGCGGAATCCGCGGGCACCCGCTCCGTCAGGCCGGCCGCGACCAACGCCAGGGACACCGGCAACAGTCCGACGAGTAGTGTGTTCATCTGTAGTCTCCCAGACGGCTGGCTAGTTGCTGCCGCTCTGTGGCGCCAGCTCGGGGCGGGAGCCTGGCTTGATCCGGACCGCGGTCCAGGACCAGCCGCCCCCGTTCCCCTTGGTGGTGCCGCTCGCACGGTCACCGGTGACCTTGCCGGAGAACTGGAGTCCTTGTCCCTCTCCGGCGCCGGCCCGCAGGACAAAGCGCAACTGATCGGCCTTGACGCTGACGTTGCCGAGCGGCACGGCCTTCCCGTCCGACGAGGCCGTGCCCGAGACCTCCTGATACTTCTGCTTGAGATCGAGGGTGTAGGGCTTGGCGCCGGTGCCGGTCCCGGGCTCCAGCCGCCATTCCCCGGACACGTCGGCCGGGATGATCCAGAGATAGGCGTAGCTCTGCATGCCCGAGAAGGCCTTGATGTTGAGCATCCGGTCGGCCTTCCAGTCGCCCATGTCGAAGGCGTTGGAGACGACCCGGGTGCCAGGGCGGACCTCCTGGAACAGCTTGGGGAGGAGCCGCTGGTTCAGCGAGGGCAGCAGGTAGAGGGTGACGACCGTCGCCTTGGAGAGGTCGACCTCGAAGAGATCGCCCTCTACGAACTCGATCCGCCGGGTGACCCCGGCGGTGTCGGCGTTGCTCCGGCTCTCCTTGATGCGGACCGGATCGATGTCCACGCACACGCCTCGCGCGCCGTACTGCTTGACGGCCGCGATGACGATGCGGCCGTCGCCACACCCCAGGTCGTAGACCAGGTCCTGGGAGCCGACCTGAGCCGCGGTGAGCATCTCGCGCACCTTGGTGGTGTCGGTGGGAACGAAGTGGACGTCGGGCGTCCGAGCGGGGGCGGAAGTCTGCTGGCCGGTAAGCCCGGCGGGCAGCACGAGAGCCAGAGCCGAGACCAGGGCCGGCAAGATGAATCCGCGACAGGGGAGGGGGACTACGGTACCCATGGGGTGCTTCGTGCAACCGGAGGGTTGAGCGCCGCGGCGCGGGTGCGGCTGGAAAAGGCGAGCACCGGCAGTCCCGCGAGCATCACGGCGACCCCCAGGAGCGCCCCCCGCCCAGCGTAGGCGACGCTGGAGTAGAGCATGAATGCGGCGATGCCGCAAAACAGCAGCGGGACGATCGGATACAACGGCACCGTGAACGGGCGCTCGGCCAATGGCTCGCGCCGGCGGAGTACGATGAGGGAGGCGCCGGTGGCGAAGAGGATCAGCCAGAAGACCGGAGCGGTGTAGGCCACCATCGCCTCGAACCCACTCCGAGCAACGCCGCCGAAGCCCACCAGCAGAAGCGCGATGCCACCCTGGAAGACAAACGCCGCGCGCGGCGTGTGCCGGTCCTGGTGCCAGTCGCCCAGGAAGCCGAACAGCGGCACGTCGCGGCCCAGCGCGTAGTTGCTCCTGGCGCCGGTGATCATGGTGGCGTTGGCCGACGAGAGCGCGGCGATGATCACGGCGAAGCTCACCGCCGCGGCGCCCCAGGCCCCGGCCGATCGGCGCATCAGGTCGGCGGCCACCGCCGACGAGCCGGCCACTCCCTCCAGGCCCAGACCGCGGAGGTAGGCCGCGTTCGCCAGCAGATACAGGACCGTGATGATGCCGAGCCCCCAACCCAGGGTCCGGATGGCGCCTCGCCGGCGGTCCCGCAGCTCGGCCGAGATGTAGGCCGCCTCGCTCCAGCCGCCGAAGGTGAGGAGGAGGAAGACCACCGCGAGCGCGATGCCTCCGGTGGAGGCCGGGGCACCCGCCGCCGGCGTCGGCGCCGCGGGCGCCGCAATGAACAGTCCCGCCACGATCACCGCCAGCAGCCCCGTCACCTCGAGCGCGGTGAGGGCGTACTGCACGCCTCCGCTCTGGCGCAGGCCGGCGACGTTGAGGAGCGTGAGCGCCACCACGACACCCGCGGCGACCCCGGCCGCCAGACCGGGCCGAAGCTCCTCTCCGCCGGCGAACGACGCCACGTAGTCGCCCACCAGAAACGCAAGGATGGCGATGGACCCGGTCTGAATCACCGTCATTCGCGACCAGGCACAGAGAAACCCGGCCCGCCGGCCGAAGGCCCGCCCTAGGAAGTGATACTCGCCCCCCGCGTGAGGATACGCGGCGGCCAGCTCGGCGTAGCACAGGGCGCCGAGCAGGGAGATCACGCCGCCGGCCACCCAGAGTCCGAGGAACATCGTGCCCGACGAGCTGCCTCCCGCCACCAGTTGCGGCGCCCGAAAGATCCCGGCGCCCAGCACCAGGCCGACCACGAGGATCACCCCGTCACGGGTATGCAGAATGGCCCTCGGCGCCGGTCGTTCGGTGCCCGCTTCACGATTCTCCATATCGGCTCACTATAAACTCAACACGCCCACACCCGTCGGTCACGAGTGGTCAGGGCAGGTCCAGCTCCCAAGTCTGGCCCACCAGGTCGTGGCCGAAGCTGTGGTGCGGCTTCTCCTCCACCAGCCGGAACCCGGCCTTCTGGTAGATGTGTCGGGCGGCGTGCAGCAGGTCGTTGGTCCAGAGGGTGACCCTGCCGTACCCGGCCGCGCGGGCGAACCCCAGGCATTCGTCCACCAGCCGGGTGCCGATTCCGTGCCCCCGGGCCCAGGGTTCCACCAGCAGGAGCCGAAGCCGCGCGACCGTGGCGGACTGTTTCACCAGGAAGACCGATCCGGCGGGCTCCCCGGCCAGCTCCGCGATCCAGCAGCGCTCCACCCGAGGATCCAGCTCCTCCATGAACCGGCCGACGATCCCCGCCACCAGTCCCTCGAACTCGGCGTCCCACCCGTACTCCGCGGCGTAGAGCTCACCGTGACGCTTCACCACCCACCCCAGCTCGCCGGGCTTTGGCGGGCGAAGCACGACCTGTGAGGTGGTGACGGCGGGGCCATCGCCGGCCTTCTCCAACAGGCCCTCGATGCCGCGCATCGCGTCCGTCAACTCCCTACGCTCCCCACCGGTCAACCGTGCCAACATCGCGCCGACTTCGGCGCTGGAGCGCGCGTCCAGGGCGTGAAAGGTTCGCC
This sequence comes from Gemmatimonadales bacterium, assembly GCA_013813675.1. GTDB lineage: Bacteria > Gemmatimonadota > Gemmatimonadetes > Gemmatimonadales > GWC2-71-9 > CAVVWJ01. Next base: position 415 of record JACCRH010000073.1, on the reverse strand, counting down.
GCCCCCGCTCGGTGAGGGTGAGCAGGCGCTGGCGCCGGTCCCCCGCCGGTGCGCGGGCGGAGATGAGCCCCTGGCGCCGCAGCCCTCGGAGCATCCGGCTCAGGTAGCCCGCGTCGAGCGCCAGGATCTCGCGCAGCTCGGTGGCGGTGATGCCGGCCCGGTGCGCGATCTCGTAGAGCAGCCGCACCTCGGTGAGGGAGAACGGACTGTCGAGCAGCCCCTCGTCGAGCAGGCCGACCTGTCGGGTGTAGAAACGATTGAAGCGGCGAACGGCGGTGGTGGGATCGGGGTGGGTGGTGGACATGGAATGTCGGCCCGGAGAGGCAGTTCGGGAGCTGTGAATTGTCATCCTGAGCGGGGCGAAGGAGCAGGGGCACGCTTCGGCTCCTTCGCTCCGCTCAGGACGACAACAGGT
>JACCRH010000047.1 GCA_013813675.1 Gemmatimonadales bacterium | reverse complement strand
GAGGGGGGGAGGGGGGTGGTGGAGGGGGAGGGGAGGGGAGTGGTGGTGGTGGTGGGGGCGGGGGTGCTGGGGGTGGGGTGAGGGGAGGGGGCAAGGATGGGGGCGCCGGAGAGGCGCCTTTTTCGTGTGAGTGATCCAAGGTCCGGCCTTGTCGCAAACCGAATACCGTGCAGCAAAGGGAGTTTCCGGTAGCGGCCGGCGAGGTGAACATTGGTGGATCACATCGCTGGACGATACATACTGCGAGCAATGTCGGATAACTGTTTATCCATCGTTGGAGCGAATGCGATTAAGTGTAAGGGACGCTGTAGGGTACGTTGTGCTCCACGATGAAGGCGGCTGGATTCGGGGAATGAGCACGCCCGCAAAAATCGAAGGGCGGACTAGCGCCCTTGCAGCCCAAGACTAGTTGGGCAGACCACATACCAGGGGAGCTCGGCACGATGAAACGCTGGCTTGGACGGTGGCTCTTGGGAGTCGGCGTTCTGCATGTGGCCTATGGATTGGTCAGATATCGCCCCGGATTCGCGGCGATTCTCGACCATGGCTTCTGGAACGCTCTGCCCGGACACCCAGACCGCGAGCTGGCCTTCTGGTTCGTTATGAGCGGCTGGGGGATGCTCTTTGGCGGCGGGCTCCTGCATCGGCTGGAAGCCGCCGAGTCCCGGCTGCCGCGCTGGGTTGGGTGGACTCTGCTTATTCCAGCCGTGCTCGGCATTGCTTTGGAGCCCGCCACTGGCTTCTGGGCCCTGCTGCCACCGGCCATCGGGGCCTTGCAACGCGCTAGGGTGCACCAGGCTGGGGCGGCTGCCTAACCCGCATGCAGCCGACAGGCCGGAGGGATGGTGAAGCGCCGCTGCTGGGCGCCGAAGGTCGCGCGAGCGAGCTTGGTGGCTTCGGCCTTGAGCGTCTTGTGCAGTCGCTCGTGCCGGCCGGTCTGCTCGGGATGGGCCGGCTCGATCAGCTCGGGGAGGATCCCGAGCTTGAGCCACCAGAGGCGGAGCTGAGAGAGCCGGCCCCAGGCGCAGGTCGCAAACGGCGCCCCGTTGTCGCTGCGCAGGCGCTCGGGGAGGCCGTACTCGCGAAAGAGGCGCTCGACCTGGCGAGCCGAGCGGCACGTGGGATGGATGTTGCGCTGGCCGGCGGAGCGAGCACCGCCAGACAGTATCTCGGCGCCGGCCTGGTCGACCAGATGGAGATTCATCTGGTGCCCGTGCTTCTCGGCGCGGGCGAGCGGCTTTTTGACGGTGTGAGTGACCTCGACGGCCTCCATCTCGTGCGGACGGTAGCCGCACCGGGCGTAACCCATCTGAAGCTCGTCAAACATTAACGCGCATCCATCCTCTTCGCCGCTCCGATAAGCGCCCGCCCCGGTCACCTCGCCGGGGCGTTTCTCTGTCCCCAACTCCCATCGTGCCAACCGCTTGACATGCGGGTTGACGCTCGGCTGCGCACTCGGGCGTACTATGCCCTCGCCTTACCGAGCCGAGGAGTCAGATGCCCACCATCGAGTCCGATATTTCGATCGATCCGGCCGGACGCTTCGAGTACTTCATGCTTCGAGTCGTCCGGCGAGAACAAAGTTCCCCGTCCATCGCCGGCCAGGTCGAGCGGCTCGGCACCGGCGAGAAGCGCCGGTTCGAGAGCGGCCGAGAACTGCTCGCGCTGGTGACCGGCTGGCCGGCCGCCACTTTCGGTGGTGGCTAGGCATCCTCGCGCCGCGCGTCGGGAAATCGATGTCTCACGTCCAAGTGGAGGTTGTATGCGGAGCCTATGCACCACGACGTCACTCGTTGCCCTGTTAGCCGGCGGCACCATCGGCGTTGCAGGCGCCCAATCCTCCTCCGCCTCACCGAAGAACGACTCTTCGGCGACGGTGCAGAATGTCGCTGCCGAGCCGGCCGATGACACGCTCGGCGTCCCTGGAGACTCGGTCGAAAAGAAGAAGGGCGGCGGTCTTTTCGGGAAAGTAAAGAGCGTGGCCAAGAACAAAGTCGTGCAGCAGGTCGCCAAGGTCGCCGCCTGCACCATGTTGCCGGGCGGTCAGGTGGTGGCCGGTGCGATCGATGCGGCCGCGAACAAGGATGCGGTGGGCGCCGCGGCGGGTGCGGCCACTGGCTCGACCTGCATGCCCGGCATAGGTGGGGCCGGCGCGATGGCGGGCGGTGCCCTGGCC
>JACCRH010000034.1 GCA_013813675.1 Gemmatimonadales bacterium | reverse complement strand
CGCCGGCAAGGCGCGGCCGACCCTGAGGGTGTCACGATCCAGAAGCCGCTCAGGCCTGAGAGTCTGCTGAGGAGCGTCAACGCGGCGCTGGCGGCACGCACGTCCAGATAGGTTAGGTGCCAACGGCGGGAGTTGAGCCGGAGGCCAACGGATCTACGAGACGAAAACTCAATGCTAGAGAGTCATCGCCGATTTCGTTTCTTGCGTTGCGGGAGTACAGGCGACGGTAGAGCTGGTACACGTGCGCATACATCTGCGCCGCTCTGCCTATGCGGTCGACCAGCTCGTCACGGGCGTGAATGCGGAGCCCTCTAGCGCCGGCGGAAAAAGAATCCGCCGCCCCCGAGTACCAGCACGACGACGACGATGATGAGCAGAGTGGTCGAGTCCATTCTTCTCTCCTATCTGCTTGTTCAGCGCCAAACCGGTATCATGGCGGCCGAACGCTTTCTGCGATCGGGGGCTAGGGGGGTGGCCCTTATGCTACGGGCCAATCCCGCTCCACGATAGGGCCCAAGGCGCGGCGCTCACTAGGCTAAGATCTGCCATCCTCCTCGGGCTTCGTGGCCGGGAATGTACCGGGACCTGCCGGCGGCTTCGATTTGGGCTCGCGACTTGGCGTTTGCCCTGGCACCTGCTCGGGCGTGTCCTCCGCTAAATCTCCAGGACCCGCCGGGGGCTTGGGGCTCACGGTGGGCCCCCGCACCTCCCGCCGGAGCCTTTCCGCGGTAGCCTCCTGCTCCTCGGTGCGTTCCCGAAGCTCCTCCTCGGCGTGCTTGAGCGTCTCGTCGGCCTGGCGCTCGTTGTCCGCCAACCTTTTCTGAGCCTCAGCCGCCTGGCGTTCGAGGGCCTGGCCTTTCGTGGAGGCCCATTTGGCGAGCGTGCTGCCCGGTGAGCGCATTTTCCGCGGAGTGGACAGGTACCAGGCTGGCAACGTCCACCGCGAGCGCCTGCGTGCCCTGGGGCTCATCGGCTACCGTCTGCACGACGCGCGGCACCACTGGGCGGTCCGCATGGCACGCGCCGGCGCACCGTTCGAGCTGATTGCCCGGCAGCTGGGACACCGCGACGTGGCGATGGTGGCGAAGGTGTACGGTCGGTTCAAGCCCGATACGGAGGAGCGCGATCGCTGGGAGCGCCTCGCCTCGACGCGTGATGCAGAGAAATGGCCTGCGGTGGTTGCCAATCCGGTTGCCAGGCCGGCGGATGATGCCGAGAACCAACATGAACAACGCCCCGCAACTCTTTACGAGCGCGAGGCTTCGGACGATAGCAGGGGCGGGACTCGAACCCGCGACCCCGGCATTATGAGTGCCGTGCTCTAACCAGCTGAGCTACCCTGCCAGAGAGCGAACAACCTAACGCCGGCCCCCGACCCCCTCAAGCTGGCGACCTGTATCGACGGGCACGATCCGGAACAGGTGCTCCCCCTCCCTGATCATCCCGAACGACTCCCGTGCCACCCGCTCCTGCACCCGCGGATCGCGCCGGATCGCGTCGGCGGCGCGGGTCAGCGAATCCACCACCACCCGCAGCCGGGCCACTTCGCCTTCCTCCCCCTCCACATCGCCCCGCAGCTCCAGCAGGTCGGTGGTCGCGTATTCCCCTCCCTGAATCGCGAAGTAGAGCGCGAAGGCGAGAGCCGCCACCGCGGCCCACCGCGCGAGCGTCACAGAGGGTAGAGATCCCGCCCGGGATAGTGGGCCAGCTCGCCCAACTCCTCCGCGATCCGGAGCAGCTGGTTGTACTTGGCGGTGCGGTCGGTGCGGCTGGCGCTGCCGGTCTTGATCTGCCCGGCGCCGGTCGCCACCGCGAGGTCGGCGATGAAGGTGTCCTCGGTTTCCCCGGAGCGGTGGGAGATGACAACACCGTACGCGCTGCCCTTGGCCAGTTCGATGCACTGCAGGGTCTCGGTCAGGGTGCCGATCTGGTTCACCTTGACCAGCACCGCGTTCCCCACCCCCTCCTCGATGCCTTTCCCCAGCCGGTCGACGTTGGTGACGAACAGGTCGTCGCCCACTAGCTGGACCCGATCGTGCAGCCGCTCGGTAAAGTGCGCCCATCCCGGCCAGTCGTTCTCCGCCAGCCCATCCTCGATGGACACGATGGGATAGCGGTCCACCCACCCGGCGTAGAGGTCCACCATGGCTTCCGCCGAGCGCCGGCTCTTGTCGCCCTTCTTGAAGACGTACTCACCGTCCTGGAACAGCTCCGACGCCGCCACGTCGAGCGCGATCGCCACGTCCCGGCCCGGCTCGTATCCGGCGGCCTCGATGGCCTGCATCACCACATCGAGCGCCGCCTCGTTCGACGGCAGCATCGGCGCGAAGCCTCCCTCATCGCCCACCGCGGTCGATAGCCCCATCTTGCCCAGCACCTTCTTGAGCGCGTGGAACACCTCGACGCCGACCCGCAGTCCTTCCGGAAAGGTCTCCGCACCGATCGGCACCACCATGAACTCCTGCGCGTCGACATTGTTCGAGGCGTGGGCGCCGCCGTTCAGAATGTTCATCATCGGCACCGGCAGCACCCGCGCCATCGGGCCGCCGAGATAGCGGTACAGCGGAAGCCCGCAGTCCTGCGCGGCGGCGCGCGCGACGGCGAGGGAGACGCTGAGGATCGCGTTGGCGCCCAGCTTGCTCTTGTTGGGGGTGCCGTCGGCATCCATCATCTCGGCGTCCACCGCGATCTGGTCGGTCGCGGCCATGCCCTCCAGCCGCGGCCCGAGCACCTCGTTCACGTTGCGCACCGCCTCGGTGACGCCCTTGCCGACGAACCGCTTGGGATCGCCGTCCCGCAGCTCCACCGCCTCGTGCTCGCCGGTGGAGGCGCCGCTCGGCACCGCGGCCCTGCCCTGGGCGCCGCTCGACAATACCACGTCGGCCTCGACAGTCGGATTGCCCCGGCTGTCCAGAATCTCGCGGGCGTGAACTTCGATGATGGTGCTCATGGTCGCTCTGGAATGGGAACGGGGCGCAACCTAGTTGCGGCTCCGGATCAACGGAAGTGGTCGTACCCGCGGAGCGTAAGCGACCGACCGGCGAGCTTGACGCGAACCCCGCTGCCTCGCGCGGCGCTGCCCACACGGGTGAGGGCCACGCGGCAGTCTCGCTCGAATTCCAGTACGTCGGCGGCGCCGAACTCGGGAGGCAGCGCCACCAGCAACTCGTAGTCCTCGCCTCCTTCGGCCGCGAACTGTTGAACCGGCAGGTCCAGCCGCTCGGCTTCGGCGATGGCGGCGGGCGCGACCGGAACCGCGTCGAGCGCGAGGTCGACTCGCAGGTTCGACGCCGCCGCTAGATGTCCCGCGTCTCCCGCAAGGCCGTCACTGAGGTCCAGCATCGCGCGCGCACCGTGCTCCGAGAGCCACCGCCCTGCCGCAATCCTCGGCTCGGGATGGGCGAACGCCCGGCGGGCATCCGCCCGGGGTGTGTCCCCACGCCGCCAGGCCTCCAGCGCGGCCCGCGCGCCGCCGAGCACGCCGGTGACCCAGAGCCCGTCGCCGGGCCGTGCACCGGCGCGGGTCACCGGCCGACTGGCGCGTCCGATCACCGTCACGCCGATGCTCCACGCCGCGCCGGTGGACAGATCTCCCCCGACGACCGGGGCGCCGGCCGCGGCGGCCGCGGCGCCGATGCCCTCCGACAGCGCGAGAAGATCCCCATCCGCCGCTCGTTGGGGAACCGTGATCGCGGAGAGCACCCCGATCGGGCCGGCGCCCTCGGCGGCGAGGTCCGAGAGCGCCGCGGAGGTGGCGCGCCAGCCGGCCTCCGCCGGAGTGATCCAGTCCAACCGGAAGTGCACCCCTTCGACGCTCACGTCGGTGGAGACCGCCAGCGCCCCATCGCCGTCGGGCAGGAGCGCGCAATCGTCGCCGAGGCCCCGCGCGCGTGGGCCGAGGATGCGGGCGATCTCGCGAATGCGGTCGAACTCCGGGCCGGGGCCCAGCCGCGGACCCGGATCGGGTGAGACGGGACGGATCACGGTCGGATAGCGTCGAGCCGGAAGCGGACCAGCCCGTCTTCGGTCGCGATCCACAGATAGTCGCGGTCCACCGCGAGGTCGTTCGCCGGACCGGGAAGATCACCGTCGCGGAGCGCGCGGACCGGCGGCCCCCCGAGCCGGACGAACCCGACGCCTCTCTCCCCCGCCACCCACAAGCCCGCGCCGTCCGAGACGAACCGCCGCAGCCGGCCGAGCAGAGCCGACAGATTGGGGCCGATGGACCACGCCTGGCTCCGCGGATCGCGCCAGATCATGTGATCGCGCGTGAGTGCGACGAGCGTGTCGCCGAGAGTGGCGAGACCATAGACCGGCTCCTGGAGGCTGGCGGAGGCCAGCCCCCGAGGCCGCTCCAAGTTGGGCTTTCCCGGCACCGCGAGCAGGACGCCGACGCGGGTGCCGACCCAGACCGAATCGCCCGCGGGGAGCACCGCGTACGCGGCATCGGTGAACCGCGGCGCCACCGGCGTCAGCCGGAGTGAGTCGTCCATCCGCGCCAGCCCGTGCGCCGTGCCGATCGCGATGCGGCCTTGCCGGCTCGCGACATCGAAGACCCTGCTGTCCGGAAGTCCGCCCCTGGCGTCGAGGAGCTCGATGCGCGCCTCTACCGGATCGACCCGCGCGAGCCCGAAATCGGTGGCGGCCCAGAGAAACTTGTCCTGGCCGGCCAGCTCGAGCACACGACTGAAAGGCGTGCCGGTCGCCGGCAGGCCGTGCACCGTGCGGAACTCGCGCAGCCCCGAGTCCACGAAGGTGAACGCGGCATCGGTCTCAGCCGTGCGATTGGTCGCCGCCCAGACTCCTCCCGGCCAGGTGACCACCGCGCCCACGAACTCGGCCGGAAGGCCGAATCGCATCCGCTCGGGAATCGCGGCGACATCCGGCAGGTAGAGCATGCCGAGTCCCGCGGTGCCAAGGTACCATCCCTGGTTGTCGAACGACCGGGCGGCCACGGTGAGACGGACGGAACGCATTCTGGAATCGACCAGAAATTGCGCGGCGTTGGTCTGCAGCGTCGGAGCGCGGCGGAGGGCTTCCTCCAGGCTGGTCGGTCGGACGGGGCGCGCCGGCGGCCGCCCCGGCGACGGCAGCAGGCCGCCGCGTGGCAGGAGGTACCACCCGCTCCGGGTGAGGATGTAGAGGCCGCTCACCGGATCGTTCTCGTCGAACGCGATGGTGACCACGCCCTCCGGCACTGACCCCTGGTCCCAGAGCTGGAGCTCCGGCTGGTAGTGCACCCATCCATCGGCGCGCGCCAGCCAGAGCGACTGGTCCAGCGGATCGATCAGCGAGGCGAAGACGCCCGCCAGGGCCGCCTGGTTGGGTGGGTCGAAGGGTCCCGCCCACGCCTGGACTTGGGGCTGCCAGATCACCAGTGAGGTGGCCGAGGTGACGTATACCCGGTCCATCGAGGTGGCGATCGAGGTGATGCGGCTGAAGTCGCCGATGACCGTGCGGTCTTCCGGCCGCCAGTCACGGCTGAAGGACTGTGCCGCCGCCGCGAGTGGAGTGCTCGCCAGCCACACTGCAGCGTAGAGACTTCGCATCACGGGAATGTACACCTCGCCGGGGCGCCGTCTCGCACAGCTCACGAAGTCTGAGGACTCTGCAGCTCGAGCAGCACCGGCGGGCGTGGCGGCGGCGGCGAGCGGCGCAGCAGCTCCCACTCCCGCCACAGGTCGGGCAGCGCGGCGATCACGTCCATCGGCCGGAGACTTCGCGCCGACACCCGCCGGGCCGCGAGGTCGGCGGCGCGGCCTAGCGCCTGGGCTCCCAACGCCGCGGCCACCGCCGGCTCCAGGTTTCGGGCGAGGGCGGCGCCGATGATGCCGCTCAACACATCGCCACTGCCTCCGGTGGCGAGACCCGGGTTGCCCGAGGCGATGGTGAGATTGGAACCGCCCACGGAAGCGACCACCGTGGGCACTCCCTTCAACAGCACGACCGCCCCCGCTCGCTCGGCGGCCGAGGCTGCCGCGCCCCACGGATCCACCTCACGCTCCGACGCGAGCTCGGGAAAAAGCGTGCGGAACTCGCCGGGATGCGGGGTGAGCACCACCGGGCGCCCTTCGCCGAGCTGGCAGAGCTCGGGAATCGCGCCCTGAAAGGCGACCAGCGCGTCGGCATCGAGCACCACCGCGCGTGCGCCTCGGCCCAGCGCGGTGACCAGTTGCCGCCGGCCCGGCGCGCGGCCCAGTCCCGGGCCGATGACCACGGCATCGGCGCCGGCGATGAGATCATGAAGCGCCGGCGTAAGCTCGGTGTCGAAGGCGTGCGCCAGCGTCTGCAGGTCGGGCTCGGCCCGCACCAGTGCGGCGACCGTATCAGCCGGGGCCACCGCATGAACCAGCCCCGCGCCAGCGGCGAACGCGGCGCGCGCTGCCATGCGCAGGGCCCCCGTCATGCCGGCATCGCCGCCGACCACGACCACGCGACCCCGGGTACCCTTGTGATCGTGGGCGTGGAGCCGGGGCAGCCATTCCGCCGCGTCCCGGTCCGACACCAGCGCCGGCCAACCCGGCTCGGCGGGCGGATGTCCGATGTCAGCGACCACGAGCGTGCCGACCTCGTCCCGGGCGAGCAGGTGGCCCCGCCGGAATCCTCCGAAGGTGACCGTGAGGTCCGCACGGGGCGCGCCATGCACGGTTCCGGTCAACAGGTCGAGACCGGTCGGGCCGTCCACCGCGACGACCGGCGACTCCAGGTCGTGCAGCCTCTCCAGCAGCGCCGCCACCGGCGCCCGAGGCGGCCCGCTGGCTCCGGTGCCGAGCAGCGCGTCCACCACCAGCCCGACGCGGGGCCAGGGACCGTCCGGCGCTACCTCGCGCACCCCTTCGGCACGGGCCAACCGTGCCATCTGCTCGCGCAATGGGGCGGCTTCCCCCGGAGGCGCCGTGACCCACACCGGGAGGTCGAGCCGGTGCAGCGCTCGAGCCACCACCCATCCATCACCACCGTTGTGCCCCGGGCCGGCCGCGACGAGGACCCCCTCCTGCAGCCGGGTAGCGAATCGGGGCACCAGAACCGCGACCACCGCCCGCCCGGCGCATTCCATGAGCGTCGCCAGTTGGATGCCAGCGTCGGCCGCCCTGCGGTCCCATGCCGCTGACTGCTGGGGGGTGAGGATGGGAAGCATGTGGGGCTGTCACCCCGAACGGAGCCGAGGCACGGCACGGCGGGTTGCCGTGTCGGCGCGGCTCAGAGCGAGGCGAGCCTGGGGTGACCGGTCACTTGTAGCTCTGGCCTATCGCTCTTCCGAACGAGATCTCCCCGTTGTCGATCCGGAGGTTGAAGCCGCAATCGGGGTTGGTGCAGACCCAGGCTTTGTAGGTGATCGGGGCCCCTTCACGGCCGTAGTCGGAAAGGGGGATCAAGCTTCCATGCGAGCACTTCTGGCACGCCGGCCACTCGGCTTTCTCCATGTTCCCCTCCGCAGTCGATCCACCCCGCTCAGGCGCCTCGCACTCCCTGCCACTCGTAGACGTCGCCGAACGCGGCGGCGAATTGATAGACCGCCTCGAAATCGGACTCGTGGTCGCCGGGCTGAGTGACCAGCAGCCCGACTTCCACCAGCGTGAACACCATGCGGCCGAAGTCCTCGGTGCGGGTGACGCCCCAGTGGCCGAGAACGTGGGGCGCCAGCAGGCCGAACTGATCCCGCGCGAAATCACGGCAGGCCCAGGCCAGCTCGGCGCCGCTCACGTGCCGGCGGGCCTGCAGGCGCGACTGGAGGTACTCGATCGTCGCGAGGACGAAGAGATAGGCTCGCTCATTGTAGGCTCCGCCCCGGGCTCGGATGCGGGCCATCACGTCGTCTGCGAATTGCAGTTCGTTCACCGGATGCCCTTGGCGAGGTGGAGCGCCAGCACTCACGCGCTCCGGCGAACCCGGCCGGCGGCCGACTTCGGTTGATAGAGCGGAAAGGTCGAGCTCAGCTCGCCCACCTCCTCCCGGACGCGGGCGAGGGTGGCCTCGTCGGGCCGCGTCAGCGCCCGGTCGATCAGTGCGGCGACCCGCTCCATTTCGCCCGGTCCCATCCCGCGGGTGGTCAGCGCCGGCGTGCCCAGCCGGATGCCGCTGGTGACGAAGGGCGACTGGGGGTCGTCGGGGATCGTGTTCTTGTTGACGGTGATGCCGGCCAGGTCGAGCGTCTTCTCGGCCGCCTTGCCGGTCAGATTCTTCGGCCGGAGGTCCACCAGCATCAGATGGGTGTCGGTGCCGCCCGAGACGATCGCGAATCCTCGATCCACCAGCGCCGCGGCGAGCGTCTTGGCGTTCTCCACCACCCGCTTGCTGTAGGACTTGAAGTCGTCGGTGAGTGCCTCACCGAAGGCCACCGCCTTGGCCGCGATCACGTGCTCGAGCGGCCCACCCTGGGTGCCGGGGAAAACGGACTTGTCGATCGCCTTGGCATGCTGCGCGGTGCTGAGGATGAGGCCGGCGCGAGGGCCGCGCAGGGTCTTGTGGGTGGTGCTGGTGACGATCGGGGCGTGCGGCACCGGCGAGGGATGGACCCCGCCGGCCACCAAGCCGGCGAAGTGGGCCATGTCCACCAGAAAGATGGCCTCGACCTCGTCCGCGATGGACCGGAAGGCGGCGAAGTCGATGATCCGCGCGTAGGCGCTGCCGCCGGCGATGATGAGCCGGGGGCGCTCCCGCCGCGCCTGATCGCGGACCACGTCGTAGTCGATGCGGCCGGTCGAGGGATCGACGCCGTAATGGACCGCTTTCCAGATCACCCCGCTGTGATTCACCGCGGCGCCGTGGCTCAAGTGGCCGCCGTGGGGCAGCGACATCCCCATGATCTTCTCACCGGGAGGGATGACCGCCATGAACGCGGCGAAGTTGGCCTGCGCCCCCGAGTGCGGCTGCACATTGGCGTGCTCGGCGCCGAAGAGCTGCTTCAGCCGGTCGATGGCGAGCTGCTCGATCTCGTCGATGACCTCACACCCGCCGTAGTACCGGCGACCCGGATACCCCTCGGCGTACTTGTTGGTGAGCGGGGTGCCCATCGCGTCGATCACGGCGCGGCTAGCGAAATTTTCGCTGGCGATCAGCTCCAGGCCGTGGCGCTGCCGTCCCAACTCGCGATCTATGAGGTGCGCCACCAGAGGGTCCGCGTCCCTGAGGCCGGCGTTGTGGTCTAAAGTCATCCCTGCTCCTGGTCGATTTTGGCCACCCGGCGGCTGTGCCGCCCGCCGGCGAATTCGGTTCCCAGCCAGGTCTTCAGTATCTCCACCCCCTC
>JACCRH010000033.1 GCA_013813675.1 Gemmatimonadales bacterium | reverse complement strand
GCGGCTCTTCAACACCGCCGTGGTGGCGGTGGCGCTGGTGGTGGGCGGCATCGCCATCCTTCTCATCGAGCGCTGGGGGCCGCGGACCCGCTATCCCGAGGTCGCCGACATCCCGCCGCCGACCGCGCTCGGCATCGGAATCGCCCAGGTGCTGTCGCTCATCCCCGGAACGTCGCGATCGGGAGCCACGATCATGGGCGGGTATGCGCTCGGCCTGTCCCGCACCGCGGCGACGGAATTCTCTTTCTTCCTGGCCGTTCCGGTGATGGTCGCGGCGACGCTTTACGATCTCCTGAAGAGCGCCGGCGCGCTCTCGGCCGCGGACGTGCCGCTGTTCGCCACCGGCTTCGCGGTCTCGTTCCTGTCGGCATTGCTGGTGGTGAAAGCCTTCCTGACGTTCGTGTCGCACCACAGCTTCGTGGTCTTCGCCTGGTATCGCATCGCGTTCGGGGCGGCGCTGCTGTGGTTTTCCCGCTGAGCGGCATGCCCCGGCTCATCCGGCTCCCGGTCGTGGGCTCGACGATGGACCTGCTGCACGGCCTGGCGGCGGAAGGAGCCGAGGCTGGGACGGTCGTCGTGGCCGGAGAACAGACCGGTGGCCGCGGCTCGCGCGGGCGGGATTGGCGCTCTCCCCCCGGCGGTCTCTGGCTGAGCGCGCTCTTCCGGCCGGGCGCCGCGGCCGGCGTCGAGCTCTTCGGGCTCCGCATCGGACTGGCGGTGGCGGCGGCGGTCGAGGCGCTGGGCTCCGGCCTGAGGGTCGGCATCAAGTGGCCCAACGATCTCATGGTGGGTCACCGAAAGCTGGGCGGGATCCTGTGCGAGGCGCGGTGGCAAGGCGACGCGCTCGGTTGGGTAGTGGCAGGCGTGGGGATCAACGTCGCCAATCCCATCCCGGACGACCTCGCGGACACCGCGGTGGCGCTCGATGCACGATTACCGGGAGCCACGCCCGAGCTGCTCGAGCCGGAGATCGTGACGCGGCTCCGCACCCTCGGCGCGCCTTCGGAGCAGCTCGGCGCCGGGGAGTTGTCCGAGCTCCGCCACCGGGACTGGCTCCTGGGCCACCGCCTGCGGGCGCCTTCGCCTGGCACGGCGGTGGGCATCTCCGCCGATGGGGCCCTCCTGGTTCGCGCCGGCAGCGGCGAAACCGTCGCCGTGCGGGCGGGGACGGTCCACTTGGCCGGCCACTCCTTTACGTCGTAGCTTCGAGCATGCTCCTCGCCCTCGACATCGGCAATACCGAGATCACCATGGGCCTGTTTCAGGGCGCCACGCTCGAGGCCCACTGGCGGCTCACCACCAATCCGGACCGCACCCCCGACGAATGGGCCGCGGCCATCGGCGGATTCCTCATTCAGGGCGGGCATTCTCCCAACGAGGTCAAGGCGGTCTGCCTCGCCTCGGTGGCGCCGGCGGTGACGCAGAGCGTCCTGGACGGCATCGCCACGGCGACGGGGCGGACCGGCGTGTCGGTGCACGCCCGGTCCCCGCTTCCGGTCATCCTCGAGGTGGACGAACCCCTCACCGTCGGCGCGGATCGGATCGTCAACGTGCTCGCGGCGGTCGAGCTCTATCACGCGGACATCATCGTGGTCGACTTCGGCACCGCCACCACCTTCGACTGCATCACGGCCGATGGCCGTTTCCTCGGCGGCGTCATCATGCCGGGGCTCCGCACCGCCGCCGATCAACTCACCCGCCGCGCGGCCAAGCTGCCGGCCACGGAATTGAAGCCTCCGTCGCGGGTCATCGGCCGGCGCACGGAGGAATGCATCCAGGCAGGAGTGCTCTACGGCACCGCCGACGCGATCGACGGGATCGTCCGGCGGATCCGCGCCGAATGGCCCGCGGGCCGATCACCGCGCGTCATAGCCACCGGCGGCCTTGCCGGGGTCGTGGCGCCGCTCACCACTTCCATCGAGCAGATCCACCCGGATCTCACGCTGCAGGGCCTCCGCATCGCCGCCGGCCATCTCGGCCTGGGCTGGTGAGCGGGGGCCGAGAGGCGGGATACCGGCTGTTCGGATCCCGCTTCGACTACCTGCTTCATCTCCGTCCCGTCGAGTGGCCGATCATGGCGGCCCACACGGCGGTGGGGTATCTGCTCGCGGTCGGCCTCCGGGGCGCGGCGACGGGTGACGCGGCGGGCTCCGCGGTTCTCGGCGTCGCGCTCTGGGTCGGATGCCTCAACGGCGGCACCCTGGCACTCAACAGCGCGTTCGACCGCGACGAGGGGGACATCGCGTATCTGCGGAGCCCGCCCAAGCCGCCACGTCGGCTGGCCGCCTTCGCCTTCCTCCTGATGGCGGCGGGGCAGGTGACGGCGCTCGCCCTCCCACCGGCCTACCAGTTGGCCTACGCGGCCTGCTTTCTCCTCTCGGTGCTCTATTCGGTGCCGCCGTTCCGGCTCAAGGCCGTTCCGGGCGCCGACTGGGTGATCAACCTGGCCGGCTTCGGGACTCTCACGCCGCTCGCCGGATGGGTGGCGACCGGTCGCCCAGTGGACGCGACCGGTGCCATCGTACTGCTCGCGTTCGGACCACTCTTCGCCGCCCTGTATCCACTCACCCAGCTCTACCAGCTCGAGGAGGACGCCCGCCGCGGCGACCGCACCCTGGCCCTGATGCTCGGCCCGGCGCGCAGCCTCGACGTGGCGCTGGCGGCCTGGCTGCTGGCCTTTGCTCTTTTCGCCTGGGCCGGAAGCCGCTCGCTCTGGACCGCATCCGAGTCCAGCACCTGGCGGTGGGCGATTCTGGGAGTCGCGCTGTTCGCCTGGCTCCGAGTCCTGGTGCCGTGGCGAGTCCGGGCGGCCCGCCTGTCGCCGGGTGAACACCAGCGTCGGATGTACCACGCGCTGGCCGCGTGGGCGGTGACCGACCTCGCCGTCGTGCTGGTGTGGGGCACCTGAGCCACCCTTGGCCGGTCCCGGCGCGACCCGGTATACTTCGACCACCAATCTCAACCGGAGCGCCGATGGATTCCGCGGCCGAGCTGCACGGCGATCACGATGTGACCGACGTCCCTTCCATCGTGCGTGGCGCGGTCCTGCTCGGGCTGTTCGAGTCCGTCATGGTACTGCTCCTCTCGCTGGCCTCGCGCTTTCTCTCCGGGCCGCTGGAGACCGCTCTCCTGGCGATTTTGCTGCTCTTGGGACTGGCACCGGTCACCATCCTGCCCGGGATCTGGACCCGGGCGCGCAGCATCGAGGGGATCGCCGGGGCGGCGGGCATCGGCCTCGCGGCCGCGTTCGTCTTTCTGCTGATCGACGTCGTCCTGCTCCAGCACATCGGCACCTACACCAATCGCTGGCACCAGATCGGCGGCAGCAACTGGTGGTACCACCCCATCTGGTGGATGGCGGGCACGTTTCTCCCCTGGCTCGGCGCTTGGATGCTCGCCAACCAAGCCGGGCGCAGCGGGCGCATCTCGGCCCCGGCGGCTTTCGGGACTGCGGTGGGCTTCGCGGTCGCCGTTGCGCTCGCCGGCATTCTGATCGGATTCCCGGGAGCTGGATGGAACGTGGCGACCTTCGGCGTCGCGTTTCTCCCCGGCCTCGCCCTGGCCACGGCCCTCTCGGCGCTGGGCACCCGCCGCACCTGACGCGATGCGCTGGATCCGCCTCCTCTTCCGAATCTTCGGCTGGCTGCTCACCCCGTTTCTGGCGTGGGCCGCTTCGTTTTTCGGGGCAGTCGGCGGCGCCCTGGTCGCGATGCGGATGGAGGATCCGGTCGACGGGCTCGCCGTGACCGCGGCCTGCGGGGCGCTCACCGGCTTTGCGGGATTGATCGGCTGGCTGGCCTACCTCCGCCGGTCGCCCGAAGTGCGCGAAGTGCTGGCGGTGACCGAGGACGGAACGCCCGACACCACGGAGATCCTCATTCCCGAGCCGGCGCGCGACGCGGCCCCATCCCCATGAACCGACTGAGCGCCGTGGCCTTCGGCCTGATCGTGCAGACGTCCGCCTGCGACACCCAGCGCAATGACGCCCTGAATGAGCAGGGCGCCGAGAGGGGAGGCGCTCGGGTTCCCGCCGATTCGCTGGTGGCCAGCGCCCCGGGCGGCATCGAGGTGTGGTTCACACTGTCTCGCGACGCCAAGGCGGCCGATGGGACCGCCTGCACTGACCGCACGATGGAGATCCGGCGCGGTGGTGCCCGGATCCCGGTCCCGCTGCTGTACACCGGCACCGCCCCGGAGCTGCTCGACGACACCACCATCCGTGCACGGCTCTCCAACCAGTGCGTCCCCGGCGATGCCTACCTGGTCGATCTGCGGACCGGCCGGCCGGTGCGGGAGCGTTGATGCAGCCGCGCGCCTCCGGGCTGATGATCGCGGTCCTGGGTGTCGCGACGGCGCTCGGGCCGTCGCGGTTGCATGCCCAGGGGATCGAGGGGCAGGTGGGCCGCTTCTATGAAGGTGGCGGGTGGGACCTCTATCGGCTCGGCGTCAGCCGGCCGATCACGGGGATGTTCGGCTTGGGGCTCCATGGCAACTACCTGCGCCGAGCCGACGGTGACGACGGTGGCTTTGCCGGCGTCTCGGCGGACCTGACGGCGTTCAAGGGTGGTGGCCAGGGACCATACCTGGTGGCCGGAGTCGGCGGCGGCATGGGCTCGCCCCGAACGGGAGCGTTCTCCAGTGTCTGGGGCTCGTGGTCGGCGGGAGCCGGATACGAGCTCCTTCCCGCTCCGTTTCTCGCCTTCGGCGCCGAGGTCCGCTGGCGCGAGCTGTCGCTCGATCACCGGGACGGGCTGGAGGTGGCGGCCGGGCTTTCGATCCGCTTCGGTGGCCCGGCCCGGCCCCGCCCGGCCAAGCTGCCCCCCGACACGATCGAGCCGGTGGCCGAGCCCGTCCGTTCGCCGGACGAGTCTGCCGTCGACCGGCTGGCGACCCCGGCGCCGCTGCGCGACGCGGTGGTCGCTACCGCCAAAGCGGCAATGGGAAGGCCGTACGCTTGGGGCGGGACCGGCGCGGACGGTGGGGGATTCGATTGCTCGGGGTTGATCCAGCATGCCTATGGCCGGCACGGCATCGCGCTGCCGCGAACCAGTGCCGAGCAGGCCAAACGGGGAAAGGCGGTATCCAAGAAACCGGGCTCACTCCTGCCCGGCGACCTCCTCACCTTCTCCAACCGGGGCGGCCCGGTGAGTCACGTGGGGCTCTACGTGGGCAACGGGCGCTTCATCCACAGCGCGAGCCGAGGGGTGCAGATCAGCGTCCTGAGCGGCGCGGACCCATACGGGCGCTGGTGGTTCAAGCGCTGGGTAGGGGTCCGCCGCATTATCGCAACACGCTGAGGGGAGGGTACGAAGGACGGCGACCTGAAGCCTGGTAAGCGCCGGAGCCAGGGTGACATGTCGTCCACTAATGGCCGGCGTGCGCGTCCTTCTCGCCATTGCCCCTTGATCCCCCATGCTGGTGCTCGCCCCCACCGCTTCCCCGCATCTGCAGGCTGGCCATGTCGCGCTGATAGGCGGGATTCGACTCGTCGATCGTGGGCCACCGGCTCATGTCGTCCGGGCTGAACAGCCCCGCCATATGCGCCATGGCGCCCTTCACCAGGGTCTTTCCCGTAGGATTGTCGTACTCTCCTACCACGCGGTAGCGATGACTGCCCTTCAATTTCAGTCCCTCGCCCGAGACCCCGAACAGCCGGCGGCTCACCTTGGTCACCTTCCCGGCCGAGTCGCGGGCGGCCTCGACGACGGTCAGCACCTTGCCGGTCTCCGCGTCTTCCAGCCGCACCCGCACCCCGAAGTCGTGCATGTGGCCTCCGACCCCCAGAAGCCGGCCCCCCACCGGGAGGGTGAACTCGTATGCCTTCTGTGACCGGCCGGATGGCACGTCGAAGGTGTTGCTCCCGCCGACGGTGAGATTCACGTCCATGTAGATCGGCAGGGAGTTGACCGGCGGCGGGTTCTGATTCTTGGGGGTCCACAGCATCCGGAGCTTCATCTGGACGCCGTGGAGATCCTTGCCGGTGTCGTTGTGCCAGGCGACGTACATCCCGAGCTTCATGCCGGGCTTCATCGGCACGCCGATGCTCTTGGGGACCT
>JACCRH010000512.1 GCA_013813675.1 Gemmatimonadales bacterium | reverse complement strand
CCGGTGATGGAGGGCGAATTCCTGGTGCAGGAAAAGTTCGGCATGGTGAAGGGCGTGGGGGGCGGCAACTTCCTGATGCTCGCGCGCAGCGCCGATGCCGCCCTGGAGGCAGCCGAGGCCGCGGCCGAGGCGATGTCCAGCCGGGCGGGGGTCATTCTTCCCTTCCCCGGCGGGGTGGTGCGAAGCGGCAGCAAGGTGGGATCGCGCCGGATCAAGAGCATGATCGCCTCGACCAACGATGCCTTCTGCCCCACCCTGCGGGCGGTCACCGACACTCAGCTGCCCGACGGTGTGAACTCCGTGCTGGAGATCGTGGTCAACGGCACCGACGCCGAGGTCATCGCCGCCGCGATGCGCGCCGGGATCGACGCGGCCTGCCGGGACGGCGTCGTCGCCATCACCGCAGGCAACTACGGCGGCAAGCTGGGGCCCCACCATTTCCATTTGCGGAAGATCATGGGCGGCGGCGCGTGAGCGAGGGCATCGCGGCGCGCCTTCGAGAGCCGCTGCGGGCCCGGGCCGATCTCGGTGCGGTGCTGGCAGGAGGCTGGAGTGGGCTCACCGCGGCGGAGCTCGCCCGCCGGCCGGTGCGGCTCGCTGGCGGAGCCTCGGTAGGTTTGGGCGACCTCTTCGAGCTGACCGGCGCACCGGCGGGCAGGATTCGCTTCCAGGGGGATCTCACCCGTGCCGACCGTCTCGGCGCCGCACTGGCTGAGGGCGAGGTCATCGTCGAGGGCGGGGTGGGCGACGAGACCGGCATCGGTATGTCCGGCGGGGTCATGGATGTGCGCGGCGATGCCGGGGCGCGTGCCGGCGGCGCGGAGGCCGAGGCGCGCCGGGGAATGACCGGCGGCGAGCTCCTGGTGCGGGGCGGAACCGGCCCCGAGCCCGGGGCACGCATGCGGCGAGGCCTTCTCGTCGTCGGGGGAGATGTGGCCAGCCATGCCGGCGCGGGGCTGATCGCCGGCACCGTCATCGTATTCGGAAAGGCCGGCCCGGCTCCAGGCCGTTGGTCGAAGCGCGGCTCCATCGTGGCGCTGGGGCCGATCCAGATCCCGCCGACCTATCGCTACGCCTGCACCTACCAGCCGGACCACCTGAGGGTCACCCTCCTCCGGATCCGCACCCGGCATCATCTGGAGGTGCCGGACCGGTACCTCTCGGGCCTGTACCGTCGCTACGCCGGCGACCTCGCCGACTTGGGAAGGGGAGAGATTCTCGCATGGGCAGCGGAATGACCGGACTGCGGATGAACCAGCGCGCCGTCGAGCTGGCTGACGCCATGGTCGAAGAGGCGGCGCTCCTCCGGGTGCGGAGCCACACCCTCGGGAACGGCGCCCGCCTGATCGACGCCGGCGTCGAGACCGACGGGGGGTTCGGCGCCGGCATCGCCATCTCCGAGATCTGCATGGGCGGGTTGGGCGACATTGCCTCCGCCACGGTGCAGGTGGGCTCCGGGACGTGGCCCGGCGTGCTGGTCTCGACCGACCACCCGGCGGTCTCCTGCATGGCCTCGCAGTACGCCGGCTGGGCCATCTCGGTGGACAAGTTTTTCGCCATGGGATCGGGCCCGCTCCGCGCGCACGCCCGGGTGGAAAAGGAGCTTTTCGAGAAGCTCGGCTACCGGGAGGAGGCCAGCCACGGCGTGCTGGTCCTCGAGGGCCGGGTCCTTCCCACCGAGGCGGTGGCGTCCTGGGTGGCGGACAAGGCGCGGCTCCAGCCGGCACAGCTCACCTTCGTCATCGCGCCGACGGCGAGCCTCGCCGGCGGGGTACAGATCTCCACCCGGATCCTGGAGACCGGTCTGCACAAGATGGAGACACTGGGATTCGACGTGCGGCAGGTGGTGAGCGGGTACGGCGCCGCGCCGATTCCCCCGGTCGCCAAGAACGACCTCAAGGCCATCGGCCGCACCAACGACTGTATCTTGTACGGCGGCCAGGCCCACTACACGGTGCGCGCGGGCGACGATGAGCTCGAGGAGCTGGCGTCGAAGGTCCCCGCGACCGCCTCCCGCGACTACGGCACGCCGTTCTACGACATCTTTCAGCGCTACGAGGGTGACTTCTACAAAATCGATCCGCTGCTGTTCAGCCCGGCCGAGGTCTGGCTGACGAGCACGGAGACCGGACGGACCTTCCACGCCGGGCACCTCAACCCCGAGATACTCGAGGCCAGTCTTCACCCTCGGCCTTAGATACCACAACCCACAGGAGCATCCCATGCCGCGTCTCCCGAGTTGGTGGCTGGTCACTTCCCTCGCGCTCGCGAGCGCGTGCGGCAAGTCGGATGATCAAGCGGCCGACGCGCCGCCCGATTCGGCCCCCGCCGCCACCGCGATGTCGGAAGGGCCGATGGCCATCGTCACGGTCATCTACAACACTCCGAAGGACACGGCGGCGTTCGAGAAGTACTACCGGGATGTCCATCTCCCGCTGTTGACGGCGAACCAGCAGGAGATCGGACTCACCCGGACCGACTTCACCAGGTTCGCGAGCAACCTCGACGGCTCCAAGCCGGCATATTACCGCCAGGCAGAGTTGTACTTTCCTTCGATCGAGGCCGCGAGGAGGGGAATGGCGACGCCTGGCTTCAAGAAAGTGGCGGACGATCTGTCCAACGTCGCCAGCGGCGGCGTAACCGGTCTCCTGGCGGTCGAGACCAGCGATCCCAGCGAAGCGTCGGAGGGCGAGCCGATGGCGATCGCCACCGTGATCTACAAGCAGCCCAAGGACTCGGTCGCGTTCGAGAAGTACTACGCTGAGACTCACCTGCCGCTCCTCGGCGCCAACCAGCAGGAAATCGGCTTCAGTAAGGCGGAGCTGACCAGGTTCGAGTCCAACCTCGATGGCTCGGCGCCCGCGCGCTACCGGCAGGCGGAGCTCTATTTCCCGTCGATGGCCGCGCTGAAGAAAGGCACCGCCACCCCGGGCTTCAAGAAGGTGGCCGGCGACCTTCCCAACTTTGCCACTGGTGGTGTCGAGGGCCTGGTCGCGGTGGAGACGAGGTAGCATTGGGAGGAACCGGCGCACCGTACCGCCAGTCGTTGTCACCCTGAGCGAAGCGAAAGGGGCATCCGCTAGGCCATGGCTCCTTCGCTCCGCTCAGGAT
This sequence comes from Gemmatimonadales bacterium, assembly GCA_013813675.1. Lineage (GTDB taxonomy): Bacteria > Gemmatimonadota > Gemmatimonadetes > Gemmatimonadales > GWC2-71-9 > CAVVWJ01. Next base: position 302 of record JACCRH010000512.1, on the reverse strand, counting down.
GACAATGCGCGTCGCCATCCTGGCGTCCAGACAAGGCTGGCACACGCGGGAACTCACCCGCGCGCTGGAAGCTCGCGGGCATACCGGAACGATCGTACCGTACGAAGGGCTCACCGTGTCGATCGGCGGGCGTTCCGGCCTCAGGAGTGGGACGGCCGAGCTGGACCAGGCCGACGTGGTGCTCGCCCGCATCATCCCCTCGGGATCGCTCGAGCAGATCATCTTCCGAGTGGATGCGCTGCACCGGCTGGAGGAGCGGGGCGTCTCGGTCGTCAATTCGCCCCGCGCGATCGAGCGCACGG
>JACCRH010000501.1 GCA_013813675.1 Gemmatimonadales bacterium | reverse complement strand
GAGACCGACGCCAACATCGGCGCCCTGGAGGTGCAGCGCACCATCGCGGACCGCGAGCTGGCCCGCACCGAGCGGCTGCTCAAGCAGGCCGCGGCCACCGCACAGCAAGGCGACCGGGCCGAGCGCGACGCGCGGGTGGTCCTGGCGCAGCTCGCGGGTGCGCAGGCGGCTCGGGGGAGCGCCCGCCAGGAAGTCGCCGCGCTCGACGCCCAGCTGGCCTCCCTCGACGACCGGCTGGCCCGGAGCCGAATCACCAGTCCGCTCACCGGCACCATCCTCGCGCGGTACGTCGAGGCCGGAGAGTTCGTGCAGGCGGGCCAGCCGCTGTTCAAGCTGGCCTCGCTCGACTCGCTCACCTTCCGGGCATATGTCGGCAACGCCCAGCTCACCGGACTCCGCCTGGGACAGCCGGTGCGGGTCGGGGTGGATCGGGGCGACTCGATCGTCACGGTTCCCGGCCGCGTCACCTGGATAGCGTCCGCGGCCGAGTTCACCCCGACGCCGATTCAGACCCGTGAGGAGCGGGCAGACCAGGTCTATGCGGTGAAGGTGGCGGTGGCCAATCCCGAGGGCAGGCTCCGGATCGGCATGCCCGGCGAGCTGACGATCGTGACCGAGGCCCGTGATGAGTGACGACCCCGCGGTCGAAGCCCAGGGCCTGGTCCGCCGCTTCGGCGACGACGCGGCACTTCATGAGGTGTCGTTCGACGTGGCACCGGGTGAGCTCTATGGGATCATCGGTCCCGACGGCGCCGGCAAGACCACCTTGTTCCGGATCCTGGTCACCCTGCTCCTGCCCGACGCCGGCACGGCGCGGGTGCTGGGCCGCGACGTGGTGAAAGACCTGTGGAACCTGCGCAGCCGGATCGGCTACATGCCCGGGCGCTTCTCGCTCTACCCCGATCTCAGCGTGGCGGAGAACCTGGGCTTCTTTGCCGCGCTCTTCGACACCACGATCGCGGAGGCGCGGGAGACCATCGCGCCGATCTGGGTCCAGCTCGAGCAGTTCGCCGCCCGGCGTGCCGGGGCGCTCTCCGGCGGGATGAAGCAGAAGCTGGCGCTCTGCTGCGCGCTGGTGCATCGCCCGGAGATCCTCTTCCTCGACGAGCCCACCACGGGAGTGGACGCGGTGTCGCGCAAGGAATTCTGGGACCTGTTGGCGCGGCTCCGTGACGAGGGGCTGCCGATCGTGGTGTCCACCCCCTACATGGACGAGGCGATCCGCTGCGACCGGGTGAGCCTGATGCAAGGCGGACGCCTCCTGGTCACCGACCGGCCTGCCGAGATCGGCAGGGGCTATCCCCGGCCGCTGCTCGCGGTGCGCGGCTCTAACATCCTCGGCCTGCTCGGCGCGCTGCGGGGCTTTCCCCACGCCGCGGCGGTCTGGCCCTTCGGCGAGGCGCTGCACTATACCGACGCGCGGCGCGACGCCCAGGTGGAACAGATCACGCGGGAGCTGGCCGCGCACGTGCAGTCGGCGGGGCTTTCCGGGGTGTCGATGTCGCCCATTGCGGCGAGCATCGAGGATGCTTTCATGTGGTACATGGCCCAGGAGCAGGCGGCATGACCGGTCACGCCATCGACGCCCGCGCGCTCACCCGCCGCTTCGGCAGCTTCACCGCGGTGGACGCCATCACCTTCCACGTCGAGCCGGGCGAGGTATTCGGCTTCCTCGGCGCCAACGGAGCGGGGAAGACCACCGCCATCCGGATGCTCATCGGCGTGCTCGCGCCCACCTCGGGATCGGCGACGGTGGCGGGTTACGACCTCAAGACCCAGGCGGAGCAGGTCCGCCGGCGAATCGGCTACATGAGCCAGAAGTTTTCCCTGTACGAGGACCTCACCGTGCAGGAGAACATCACGCTGTACGGCGGCATTTACGGGGTGAGCGACCGGGATATCGTCACCCGCACCGGCGAGATCCTCGGCCGGATCGGCCTGGAACACGCCGGGGACGAGCTGGTGCGGGACATACCACTGGGGTGGAAGCAGCAGCTCGCCTTCTGCGTGGCGCTGCTGCACCGGCCCGCCGTGGTCTTCCTCGACGAGCCGACCGGCGGCGTGGATCCGATCACCCGGCGCCGGTTCTGGGAGCTGATCTACGAGGCGGGCGCCGCGGGCACCAGCGTGCTGGTCACCACCCACTACCTCGACGAGGCGGAGTACTGCCGGCGTATCTCCATCATGGTGGACGGGGCCATTGCCGCGATGGGCACCCCGGCGGAGGTGCGAAAGGCGGTGGGCGCCGAGACGCTGGATGAAGTGTTCCTCAAGCTCACCCGTCCGGGGACGGCCGCATGAGGGCGTTCGTCGGCTTCGTGCGGAAGGAGACCCTCCACCTGTTGCGGGACCGGCAGACGCTGGCGATCCTGCTCCTGTTCCCGGTGGTGCAGGTGTTGATCTTCGGCTTCGCGGTGCGCACCGACGTGCGTGACATCGCCATCGCGATCGTCGATCCCACGCCGGACGTCGCCACCCTGGAGCTGCGGGAGCGGATCGACGCCTCGGACCGCTTCCATATCGTCGGCGTGGCGCCGAGCGCGCGGGGTCTCGACCCGCAGTTCCGTGGCGGCGCGATCCGGCAGGCGCTGGTGCTGCCGGCCGGGGTAGAGCGCCGGCTCGGCCGGGGCGACTCGCTGCCGGTACAGCTGCTCACCGACGGCAGCGATCCCAACACCGGCGGCATCATGCAGGGCTACGCCACCGCGATCGTGGAGCGGTGGTACCGCGACGCGGTGCCGGCCACCGGCGCGCTTCGGATCGAGGCGCGGGCCCGCATGCGATACAACCCGACGCTGGAGAGCTCCCACCTCTTCGTGCCGGGGCTGGTCGCCTTCGTGCTCACCATCGTGTCCGCGCTGATGACGGCGATCTCGATCTCCCGGGAGAAGGAGACCGGCACCATGGAGATGCTATTGGTCTCGCCCATCCGTCCCACCGCGATCGTGGCGGGCAAAGTCATGCCCTACATCGGGCTCGGCTTCGTCAGCGTGCTCCTGGTGCTGGTGGCCGCGCGCGCCGTGTTCGGCGTCCCGCTCCGGGGGAGCCTGGTGCTCCTGCTCGCCGAGAGCGGGCTGTACATCGTCACCGCGCTGGCGCTCGGCATCGTGATCTCCACCAAGGCGCCGAACCAGCGGACCGCCATGATCGCCGCGCTCGCGGGACTGATGATGCCGACGCTGCTGCTGTCGGGATTCATCTTTCCGCTCGACTCACTGCCAAGAGTGCTGCAATACCTCTCCTACGCCGTGCCGGCCCGATGGTTCCTCACCATCGTGCGGGGCATCATGATCAAGGGCGCCGGGCTGGCGACGCTGTGGCAGGAAACGCTGATCCTGATGGGGATGACGTTGTTCCTCCTCGCCAAGGGATCGCGCGGCCTGGCGATCCGGTTGGGCTGACCGTGCGCACGGTCTTCTTCCTGGTGCGGAAGGAATTTCTTCAGATCTTCCGCGACCGCACCACCGTGTTCCAGATCTTCATGATCCCGGTGGTGCAGCTCCTGGTGCTGGCCAACGCGGCCACCTTCGACGTGAAGCAGGTGGCGATGCTGGTAGTGGACCAGGACCGGTCGACAGTCTCGACTGGATTGGTGCAGCGGCTGATGGCCGGGCGGCAGTTCGAGGTAGTGCGCTACGAGGGGAGCGACGCCGGGGTGGACCAGGCATTGCTCGACCGCGAGGTGACCGCGGTGCTGCACATCCCCCGCCGCTTCGAGGAAGACCTGGTCCGGCGGCGCCGAGCCCCGGTGCAGCTCGTGCTCAACGCGGAGGAGGGCGCGACCGCGGGGATCGTCCAATCGTACGCCAACGGGATCCTCGCGGCTTACGCCCGCGAGCTGGACCGGACCCTGCCCACGGGCCGGAGCGGGGCGATCGCGGCTGCCCGGGTGTCGCCGCTCGACCTCAGGACTCAGCGCTGGTTCAATCCGACCCGCAACTACAAGTACTGGATGGTGCCGGCGCTGATGGTGTCGCTCACCACCATCATCGGCCTGCTGCTCACGGCGCAGAACATCACCCGGGAGAACGAGCTGGGCACGCTGGAGCAGCTCAACGTCACTCCGATGACCAAGGTCCAGTTCATCGCCGCCAAGCTGATTCCCTTCTGGCTGCTGTCGCTCCTCATCTTCTCGATCGGCCTGGCGATCGGGAAGCTGGTGTTCGGGATTCCGATGCGGGGCAACCTGCTGCTGGTCTATCTGGCGGCGGCGGTGTACCTGATCGTGGTGCTGGGGCTGGGGCTCTGGATCTCGACCATCACCCGTACCCAGCAGCAGGCGATGTTCGTGGCCTTTTTCGTGATTCTGATCTTCCTGCTGATGAGCGGGCTCTTCACTCCGGTGGACTCGATGCCAGCGTGGGCTCAGCGGGTGGCCGAGGTGAATCCGGTAAAGCACTTCGTGTCGATCATGCGGGCCGTGCTGATGCGGGGCGCGGGCCTGGAGACGGTGGGGCGGCCGATCCTGGGCCTGGCCGCCGCCGGCGCGGCGGTCTTGGCGCTGGCGGTGATGCGGTATCGGAAGTCGGTGGGGTAACCCGCCGCGTTCCCGAGGCGGTCACCACATCGCACAGCCGCGACGCCTTTAGCGAGTCCGCGGCGCGAGCGGGCACCACCGTTTCGGGACGGGTCGGGCGGCCCATTGCTCTGGGAGCCCCGGAGAGGAATGCGGCTCGAGACGTTCGGTGGGCCGGGCGGCGACGCCGTGGACATCAACCCGGCTGCGCAAGTGGTGGGGTCGAACCCCACGAGCACCGGTGCGATCCACGCCACGTTGTGGACGCCCAAGTGACAAGGCATCATCGGTGCCCTCTATGGCACCTTAGGTGTGCCGGGCAGATTGTCCTTCAATAATGTGATGGACGCCCTGTCCCGGAAGGGCGCGCCGGCAGTACAGTTGACGTCACCATGGCACCGCTCCGCGTCCTTTCCTGGTTTCAGCTCCTCCCGCCGCTCCTGGCCTGCTGGGCCTGCGGCGGGGACGATCTGGGACTTCCTTCCGATACCGGGACACAACTCGAAGTGGTGCAAGGAAATGGGCAGCGCGGTCCGACCGATTCCCGGCTGGCGGACCCGCTGATCGTGCAGTTGGTGGACGAGTCCGGCGATGGAGTTTCCGGTCGCGCGGTCGTCTGGGTGGTGAGTTCCGGGGGCGGAACCGTCGATCCGGCCACCAGCACCACCGACGCCGAAGGCTTCGCCTCGGCGGAGTGGACCCTGGGACAGTCGGCGGGTCCCAACACGGTCGCCGCGCAGGTGCCCGGCGTGGGGTCGGTGACCTTCACGGCGATGGGGACCGACGACGACGGCGGGGGGGCGAGCGGCGCCCGTTCCACCATCTCGGCTGAGCCCTCCACCATCGAGGTGGGTTCCGGCAGCTCGACCATCACGGTGACGGTCCGCGACGGAGCCGGCGGCCCCGTGGAAGGGGCGGCGGTCGTGCTTCAGGCCTCGGGCGACGGCAACACCCTGACTCAGCCCTCGGCGGTCACCGGTAGCGATGGCATCGCCACCGGCGCCATCCGAAGCGCGGTCCCTGGGGAGAAAGTGATCTCGGCCACAGTCGATGGATCGGTGGAGCTAGCCCAGACCGCGCTCGTCACCGTGTCCTCGGGTCCTGTTCCCACCGATGTGGATCGCCTGGTGTTCCTGGTGCCGCCGGCTGACGTGGAGGAGGGCGAAACGTTTCCGGTCGAGGTGGCGCTGGTGGACCAGGACGGCAACGTGGTGCCGTTGTCCGAGATCTTCATCTATGTGGCCCTTTTCCCCGAAGGACAGGACACGCCGGTGAACGGCGTTCTGCGGGGCGAGCGCTTCGAGAATACGGTGAACGGGGTCGCGGTCTTGAGCCTGGCGGTAGAGCAGAAGGGCCGATACCGGCTGCGCGCCCTGACCGACGACCTGCCCGAGCTCGGGCCCTACGGGCCGGAGCCACACCTCTACAGCGACGTGTTCGAAGTCGATTAACCCGCGATCACCTGGCCACCACCAGCGGCGCGCTCAGTACGAACACGACCGGTGTCCGGGCCTTCACCACCACGTCCCTGGCCGCCGTCTTCGACGCCACCACGGCCCCGCCCGCCGCGCCGACCACGCCGCCGATCACGGCACCCCTGGTGTTCCCACCGATCACCCTTCCCACCACCGCGCCGCCCGCGGCCCCGACGCCGACCTTGGCCGCCTCGTCGCCCGTCACACCCCGGCCACGGAGCTCATGCGGTACCGGCTGAATGTTGGCTGCCAGACTCATCGGCTTCCCGCCGATGGTCACCGAGTCGACCCGCATCTCGAGCACACCCGGGCGCTCGCCTCTGCCCGGCTTGACCTGGGTGACCGTGAACTGGACCGGCGAGCCGGCCGGGATGACGACCTGGCCATCGGGCCCGGTCACGTTCTGCATGATGCTGCCGCTCACCAGTTTGCCCGACACGTCGTGGCGCGAGTGGATCGAGTCCTCCAGCACCGCGTGGATCACGGTGCCGGCCGCGAGGGTGCTGGCGGCGTCAGCATCGGCAGGTGGCGTAAGGTCGGCGGCGGGGGCCGGCGCGGAGTCTGCCGCGGGCGCCGGCCGAGGAGCCGGTGGAGGAGCGGTGTCGGACGGCTGGACGGCGGTGTCGGACGGCTGGACGGCGGTGTCGGCCGGGGGGATCGCGGCATCGGCTGGGGCCGCGGTCTCGGCCGGCGATACGACCGCGGAGTCGGGCGCCGGCTCCCCGCCGGGATATGGGGCGTAGGCGGTGGTGTCGGCAGGCGCGGGCTCGCGCTGGACCACCGGCTCAGGAGGGGTGGCAGGCTGGGGAGACGTGACCGAGTCCGACACCGGGCTCGGCGTGCTGGCGACCGGGGGAGTCGGCGACGGCTCCTTTTTCCGAACTGTCACCGCCTTCCGAGCCGGTTTCCGTGCCGGCTTCGGTGGATCGGGGAGAGCTGCGGGCGCCGGTGCGACCGAATCTGCCGAGGGGGGAGTTTCCTCCGCCCGCGCGATCTCCAGCTGGCGATCAGGCGCGTCTTGCACGGGGATATCCCGGTCCCGGAGGTCGTTGCACCCGATGAGGGCGGCCAGGCCCGCTACGGTGACGGTGAGCTTGAACATCGGTCCTCCCAATGGTAACGCGACGTTCAGTGTTACCCCTTGGTAACCTCAAGTCGGTGTGGTGGATCACCGTGCAGTGTGCGCTGTCGAGTGCTGGTCTTGCCCGGGCGGAGGATTTTGATCTAGGGGAGCCGAAGGCGGCCTCAGTAGGCCGGGGCCGCCCCGACGGCGCGAGCCGTTCACCGCTGAGAACCTGCGGGGTACGGGTCGACGCGATGCTCGACGGCAAGTAGCATTCGCGCCGCCTTATATTTCCGTATGCCTCTTTCCGCCTTCCATCCCGCCGTCGCCCGCTGGTTCGGGGAGCACCTTGGCCAGCCGACCGCCGCCCAACTGCAGGGCTGGGAGGCGATCCGGCGGGGCCGGCACACGCTGATCTCGGCTCCCACCGGTTCGGGCAAGACGCTCGCGGCCTTTCTCATCGAGCTGGACCTGCTGCTGCGGGAGAGCCTCGCCGGCACGCTGCCGCAGGAGACCCGGGTTCTCTACGTCTCCCCGCTCAAGGCCCTCAGTGCCGACATCCACCGGAACCTGGCGGAGCCCCGGCGTGAGATTCGCCGCCTGGCGGAAGAGATCGGGCTCGGCACCCCCAGAATCACCGCCGCCGTTCGCTCCGGGGACACGCCCGCCTCGGAGCGCGCGGCGATGCTCCGAACGCCGCCCCACATCCTCGTCACCACCCCGGAGTCGCTCTACCTGCTGCTGACGGCGGGGCGGAGCCGGGACATGCTGCGCACGGTTCGCACGGTGATCGTGGACGAGATCCACGCGGTGCTCGAGTCCCGCCGCGGCGCCCACCTGGCCCTGAGTCTGGAGCGCCTGGAGCACATCACCGGCGGCTCGCTACAGCGGATCGGTCTCTCAGCGACGATGGAGCCGATTGCCGAGGTGGCGGAGTGGTTGGTGGGGGCGGGGGTCCGCCGTTCCGCCGTAATAATCAACGCCGGCTATCACCGCTCGCTCGACCTCGCGCTGGAGCTGCCTCCGTCGCCGCTCGAGGCCGTCATGTCGGCCGAGGTCTGGGAGGAGATCTACGCCCGCCTGACCGAGCTGATCGAGGGCCATCGGACCACGCTGGTGTTCGTGAACACCCGCCGCATGGCCGAGCGGGTCGCGCGGCACCTCGCCGAGCGGGTGGGCGAGGAGGCGGTGACGGCCCACCACGGAAGTCTCTCCAAGGAGTCACGGCTCGACGCGGAGGAGCGACTCAAGGCGGGGAAGCTCCGGGCCCTGGTGGCCACCGCCTCGCTGGAGCTGGGCATCGACATCGGTCACGTGGACCTGGTGTGCCAGTTGGGGACGCCGAGGCGGATCTCCACCTTCCTCCAGCGGGTCGGCCGCTCCGGCCACACCGTGCAGGGCACGCCCAAGGGCCGGCTCTTTCCCCTCACCCGCGACGAGCTGGTGGAGTCCACCGCGCTGCTCCGGTCGGTGGCGGCGGGGAAGCTCGACCGGATCCGGATGCGGGAAGCGCCGCTCGACGTGTTGTCGCAGCAGCTCGTGGCCGAGACGGCGTCGGAGGAGCGGCAGGTGGACGAGCTGTTCGACCTGGTGCGCCGGGCACACCCCTATCGCCGGCTGGAGCGGGCCCGGTTCGACGACGTGGTGACCATGCTCTCGGGTGGATTCGACACCCGACGGGGGCGCCGCGGAGCCCTGCTGCACCACGACACGGTGCAGGGCCGGCTTCGGGGCCGGCGGGCGGCGCGGCTGGTCGCGATAACCTCGGGCGGCGCCATTCCGGACAACGCCGACTACCGGGTGGTGCTGGAGCCGGAGGACAGCTTCATCGGAACGGTCAACGAGGACTTCGCGGTCGAGAGCATCGCGGGCGACATCTTCCAGCTCGGCAATCTGTCGTGGCGGATCTTGCGGGTGCAGCAGGGCGTGGTCCGGGTGGAGGACGCCCGGGGCCAGCCCCCCACGATTCCGTTCTGGCTGGGCGAGGCGCCGGCGCGGAGTGCGGAGCTGTCGGCGGCGGTGGCGGAGGTCAGAAATGCGGTGGATGCCGAGCTCGGCTCGGAAGGCTGTCATCCCGAAGAAGCCCTTCGCTGGAGCTCAGGGCAGGCTCCGCGACTGAGGGATCTTGCCG
>JACCRH010000495.1 GCA_013813675.1 Gemmatimonadales bacterium | reverse complement strand
GGGCAAGATGGCGCTCCTGCTCGGGATCCTTCTGCTGGAGGTGTCACCGGCGGTAGCCCTGGCGCGCTGGCGGGCCCAGGCTCGCCGGGGTGAGACGCCCGATACCAGGCTCGCCGGACGGTTCGCGAGCATCAGCTATCTTCAGGCTGTGCTGGTCCTGCTGATGGTGCTGGCCGCGACCGCGATGGCGCGCGGCATAGGCATGACACCGCGCGGCTGACGGGAGCGAGGGTGGACAAGCGGCGCATCGGGACGCTCGAGGTCTCCGTAGTGGGTCTCGGCTGCAACAACTTCGGGATGAGGCTGGACCAGAAGGCCTCGGCGCTGGTGATCGAGGCCGCGCTCGCGTCCAGAATCACCTTCTTCGATACCTCCGACAGCTACGGGCCGAGCGAGGAGTACCTGGGCCGGACGCTGGGGTCGCGCCGTAAAGCCGTCGTCATTGCCACCAAGTTCGGAAAGCCGGTGCCGGGGCAAGGCGAAGGGGCGACCGCGGCCTACGTGAAGCTCGCCGTCGAGGCGAGCCTGCGCCGCCTCCGCACCGACTACATCGACCTCTATCAGCTCCACGCGCCGGTGAGGTCGGTGCCGATCACGGAGACCCTGGATGCCCTGGACAAGCTGGTGCGGTCGGGTAAGGTGCGGGAAATCGGCTGCTCCAACTTTTCCGCCCAACAGGTTCGCGAGGCCACTCGCGCCGCTCGACCCAAGGCGGCGCGCTTCGTGAGCCTGCAGAACGAGTACAGCCTGCTGCACCGGGAGCCGGAAGGAGCCGTGCTCGGCGTCTGCCAGGAGCTGGGAATCGCCTTTCTGCCGTACTTCCCTCTCGCGAGCGGGCTGCTGACGGGTAAGTATCGCGAGGGACGCCAGGCGCCGGCGGGCACCCGCATCGCCGACCTGGATTACTTCAAGCGGAGTGCGACCCCGGAACGATTCGAGCGGGCCGAGGCACTGGGGCGCTTCGTCGGGTCGCGCGGACGGCGGTTGCTCGATCTGGCGGTATCGTGGCTGGCCCTCCGGCCCGCGGTCGCGTCGGTCATCGCGGGCGCCACCTCGGCGGAGCAGGTCAAGCGGAATGCGCTCGCCGCGTCGTGGAGGTTGTCCGCGGAGGAGCTGGCCGAGATCGACGCGATCGTACCGGCGTAGACCGAACCTCGTTCTTTCGCGATAGCCCATGTCCCCGAGCCCGCTCTCCCGACTGCGCAAGCTCTGCCTGGCGCTGCCCGAGGCCCACGAGGTCGAGGCCTGGGGCGAGCCGACGTTCCGGGTGCGCAACAAGCTGTTCGCCATGTATGCCGCGCCCAACAACCATCACGGCGGCGGCCGGCCCGCTGTCTGGTGCAAGGCAGCGCCGGGCAACCAGTCGCTGATGGTACGCGCCTCGCCCGACCGCTTCTTCGTGCCGCCCTATGTGGGGCCGAGCGGATGGGTGGGCGTCTGGCTCGATGGTGACCCGGATTGGGCGGAGGTGGGCGACCTGGTGGCCGACTCCTACCGGCTCACCGCGCCGAAGAAGTTGCAGGCCGTGCTCGACCAGGGAGGTAAGGCATGAGCAACGCATGGCTGCTCCTGGTGATCGCCGGACTGTTCGAGATCGTCTGGGCGGTCGGCCTCAAGTACAGCCACGGTCTTACCCGGCCGGTCCCCAGCGCGATCACCATCGGGGCGATGGCGGCGAGCATGTATCTGCTGGCCCGCGCGGTGCGCACCATTCCGGTAGGGACCGGCTATGCGGTGTGGACCGGCATCGGCGCGGTGGGAACAGCCCTGGTGGGGATCTGGCTCCTGGGCGAGCCCCGGAGCGCCGCCCGGCTGCTCGCGATCGCGGCGATCGTCGGCGGCATTCTCGGCCTGAAGCTGGCGACGCCGTCCTGATGACCGCCGGATACGAGACGGAGCGCGAGCTTCAACTGCCGGGCGGCCAGTCGGTGCGGATCCGCCGGGCGGTGCCGGACGATGCCGGCGGAGTGTTGGAATACCTGCGCCGGGTCGGGGGCGAGAGCCAGAACCTCACCTTCGGCGCCGAAGGTCCGGGGCTCACCGAGAGCGAAGAGCGAGACTATCTCGCGCGCGTCGCCGAGGCGGACAACTCCCTTGCGATCCTGGCGCTGATGAACGGCGTCATCGTCGGCGGCCTCACCTTCGACGGCGGCCGCCGGCCCCGGCTTCGGCACGTGGGCGAGTTCGGGATCAGCGTCGCCCGGGAGCACGCTGGGCTCGGCATCGGCCGCGCGATGATCGAGTACATGATCGCGTGGGCGGCGCAGAGCAGCGTCGTCCGCAAGATCAATCTCAAGGTCCGGGTGGACAACGCGGGGGCGATCCGGCTCTACCAGCGGATGGGCTGGGTGCACGAGGGGAGGACCACCAGAGATACGCTGATCGACGGACAATTCAACGACTGCCTGCTGATGGGCCGAGCGGTGGACCCGCGATGATCCTCCACAAAACAAAACGCCCGGCCGGTGCTCTGGCACCGCCGGGACGCAAGTCGAAGCAGGATTGATCACCCAGGCTGCTTCAACCCCTGGGGCCCGAAGGCTATGTCGTGTGCGTCAAAGCTGCTTACTTGCCGACCTTGACGACGTTCTCCGCAGCCGGGCCTTTGGCGCCCTGAACCACGTCGAACTCCACCTTCTCGCCTTCGGCGAGGCTCTTGAAGCCCTGGCCCGAAATAGCCGAGTGATGGACGAAGCAGTCCTTCTCGCCGTTCTCCGGGGTGA
>JACCRH010000436.1 GCA_013813675.1 Gemmatimonadales bacterium | reverse complement strand
CGAGGGTAAGGAGCACCGCGATCTCCGGGCTTCGCGCCGCCACCGCCGCGTACATGGTGTTGATCGCCCCGAAGACCGCCCCCAGCGCCATGATGCCGGTGATCATGATGGCCAGGATCTGGAGGATGCGTCCCAGCAGCTCGGACTGCTTGGCGTAGAAGTCGGCCTCGCGATAGACGTCCACGGTCAGCCGCTTGTCCGCCTCCAGGGTGCGCTTGGCCTCCTCGAAGGCTGCGGGATCCTGGAGCCGGAAGGTGATCGACTGAAACGCCTCCCCGCGGAACACCGGCATCACCTGCTCGTTCTCGCCCCAGATCTCCGACTCGAACGCCGAGCCGTTGGCGGTGAAGCGACACACGACGGTCCAGTTGCGTCCGGCGAAGCGGAGGGTCTCGCCGATCCCGGTGTGGTCGAAGCGCCCCGCCATCTTCTCCCCGACGCAGATCTCGGACTTGCCGGATTGCGGCCTTCGCCCCGCCGCCAGCCGAAGATTGGAGCGCACCGACCAGACGGCCGGGCTGACGCCCCGCACCACCACATTGGCCAGCGCGGTCGTATCCTGTCCCTTCCTCGGCAGGGGGATGACAACGTAGGTCTCGGGGCTTACCAGGGGCCGCCCGTCGCCACCGGTCGCGACGTGGGCCGCGGAGGTCAGGATGCTGACGCTCTGGCGGTCCAAGCTGCTGGACATCTCCGAGTCCGCGCCCCGGCGGAGAACCAGGACGTTCTGGGTCGAGCCGGTGCGGGTGAGCGCAGAGCGGAATCCGTTGGCCAAGGCGAGCATGCCGATGAAGACCGCCACCACCAGTCCGATGCCCAGCGCGGTGAAGGCGGTGGAGACCGGGCGCTGCAGCAGGCTCCGCGCGTTGTAGCTGAGCGGAATCTTCATTCGACCCGCCGAAGCGCCTGAACCACCGGCAGTCGGGCGGCGCGCACCGCCGGTACCAGGCCGCTGGCCAGCATGAGCAGCAGGGCCACGGTGCCTCCCAGCAGAAGCGTGGTCCCGGTCACGTCGAACCCGGGAAGAAAGCCAGCGGCGTTGAAGTTGGTGGCGCGGTAGAGCAGCTTGGCGCCCCCCAGGCCGAGCAAGGCGCCGGTGAGGGCGATGACCGCGGCCTCGAGCATCACCATCCCGAACAGGGCGCCGTCGGAGAAGCCGATGGTCTTGAGCACGGCCACTTCGCCGGTGCGCTCCCGCGCGCTCATCATCATGGCGTTCGCCGTCACCAGCAGGATCGCGAACACCACCGCCATGCCGATGGTGCCCATCAGCAGGCTGACGTTTCCCCACATGGTGGCGAAGCTGGCGTTGAAGGCCTGCTCGGTGCCGGTCTTGGTGGGAGAGCTCGAGTTCCGGAACTGATCGTCCAGGGTCTTGGCCACGGGGGCGGCGCTGTTCGCGTCGTCGATTTCGAGGACGTACCACCCCGCCAGCCCCGGGCGCCCCTGGCGCTCCTCCAGATAGGCGTGATGGAAGAGCATCATGTCGTCATTGATCACCGGATCGGACGGGGTGTAGACCCCGCGGATGGTGAAGGTCCAGTCGCCGGGGTAGATGGTGCCCTGGATGGTGACGTCCTGCCCCAGCCGCCACCCGAACAGGTCCAGCAGCCGGCGGCCCACGATCGCGGAGGAACGCTCCCGGAGAAAGGCCTGCTTCTGGTCTTCCGGCAGGACGATCTCGGGGTAGACCTCGAGGTACGACTTGGGATCGACGGCGAACTGGGCAAAGAATCGCTGGTTGTCGCCGTACTTGCCGCCGAACCAGTTGGCCCAGGTGACCCTGGAGATCCCCTTGGCGGCGTTGATACGGTTGGCATAGCTCAGCGGAAGGGGGAGCACGAAACCGGTCGCATTGGTCATCACCAGGCGGCGCGCGCTGCCGAACTGCGCGGCGCGCTCCAGCGTGGTGACCACCGTCCGCAGCGAGGCGAAGAGAAAGAGCGCCAGGGCCACGCTCGCGATGGTGAGAAAGGTGCGCCGTTTGTGCCGGCCCAGATTGGCCAGCACCAGGGGGAGGAACTTCATGCCGTCGCCACCGCCTGGCGCTCGACCAGCAGCCCCTTCTCCAGGTGAAAGACGGTCGTGGCCCGCTCGGCGGCCCGGGCATCATGGGTCACGATGATGATGGTCTTCTTGAACTCGTCGTTCAGCCGCTCCAGCAGGCCGAGCACGTCCTGCGAGCTCTTGGCGTCGAGCTGTCCGGTGGGCTCGTCGAGCAGCACGAGTGTGGGATCGGCCACGATGGCCCGGGCCACGGCGACCCGCTGCTCCTGGCCGCCGGAAAGCTGACGGGGATAGTGTCGCAGCCGGTCCTGCAGTCCCACTACGCCGAGCGCCAGCTTGACCCGCTCGTCGCGCTCCTTCCTGCCGAGACTGGTGAGGAGCAGAGGCAGCTCAACGTTCTGATAGGCGGTGAGAACCGGCAACAGGTTCAGGTTCTGGAACACGAACCCGATATGCTGCGCGCGCCAGGACGCGAGCTGGCCCGGCGTCATGGCGCTCACCTCCGCGCCGGCGACCCGGATGACGCCGCTGCTCGGCTTGTCGAGCCCGGCCAGAAGGTTGAGCAGGGTGGATTTGCCAGACCCCGACGGCCCCATCAGCGCGGTGAACGACCCTTCGGGGATGTCCAGGGTGAGACCGGTGAAGATCTCGATCCGCTCAGAGTCGCGCTGGAAGACTTTGTGGACGTCACGGATTTCTACCAGTGCCATACGGTCTCTCGCTGTTGAGGCTCTCTGTCATCGCTGCCATCCCGAGCAGAGCGTTGTCATCCTGAGCGCAGCGTTGTCATCCTGAGCACAGCGAAGGAGGCATGACCCGGGGTCCAGCTCCTTCGCTC
>JACCRH010000488.1 GCA_013813675.1 Gemmatimonadales bacterium | reverse complement strand
TCGATATGGTCCCCTTCGACTTCGCTCAGGGTGACAACCTTCCCTACAACACAACTCGACAGACCCCGTCGCCTCCCTCAGAATCCGGACCCGATCCTGAAATACACCGCGGTCCGTTCCGAGCTCTTCGCCAGCGACAGGCTCACCATGTACGAGCGGTCCAGGAACGAGGCCCAGATGCCGCCACCGCCGGCGGCGTGCCACCGGTTGGAGTCTTCGCCGTCCAGGTAGACGCGCCCGATGTCCGCCAGTCCCAGCACACCGAAATCCGCGGGGGTGAGGAAGAAGAACTTGGTGAGGAACAGCCGCAGCTCGCTCCCGGCGTAGAGCGACGCCTCTCCCGCATAGCGGTTCTGCCGGCCGAGCCGTACGGTCGACGCGTCGCCGATGTAGGCGGCCTCCTGGAAGGGGAAGCGGCCCAAGACGCGCCTGCCGCCTGCGCGCAGCGCCAGGGTGGGCTGCAGCGGCAGCGAGTTGGATGAAAGAAAGGTTGACGCTTCGGCGTGCAGCACGCCGAAGGTCTCCTCGATGTCCATGAGAGGCGGATAGACGCTTCCTCCCAGGGTGAGCGTCAGTCCCCGCGTGGCGCCCAGCGGAAGATCCTGAACCTGCAGGCGCAGCCGGCCGCCCGCGCCCACCATGCCGAAGTTCCCCGCCCCGTAGACCTCGCGCGTGATGAAACGCTCGTCGTCGAAGCTGGTGGAGGAATAACGCAGCTTGGGCCCGAAGCTGAGCTCGGCGGCGCCCACGGGAAAGCTGATCGACGGCACCAGCGTCAGATCCACCTGCTCGACCCGGTAGAACTCGTCGTCTTCCTCCGCGCCCACCTCGTTTCCGAACCCATGAAAGCGCAGCACATCAATGCCCGAGGCGCGGGCATAGAGATCGGTGCGAAGCCGCGAATTCTCCGGAAACCAGGTCGCGTTGAAGTCGGCCCGGCCGGTCGAGGCGCCGGTGGAATAACCGGCCCGCAGCCGGTAGCGCTCGGCGAACGGGTCCCGGCGGAAGCCGTGGCGAGTCAGCGAGATCCCGGTGCCGCCGAAGATGCCGATGTCCGGCCCCGCCGCGAGCCAGGTGAGGGACAGCCAGCGATCGCCCCAGTCCCGAGACGCGGTGTCCGGTGGAGCGTAGGGCTTGCGGTTGACTGCGACGTGGCGCCCCGGCAGCGCCGAATCAGCCGGTTCCAGGGTATACATCGTCACCCGGCCGCCGCGCGACGAGTCGACCACCTGGTCGGCGCCCTTGCCCGGCAGCACCCGGATCCGCACGCCACCGCCGCTTTGGCCCTTCACCTGCACCCGGTCCGCCCCGCCGTGCAGCATCAGGCGGACCTCCTTGGTGTCCTCGTGGTCGAAGCGGCGCCGGAAGTAGGGCGCGCCCATGCCGCCGTCCTCGCCTGGGGCGGCGAGCGACACCTCGGTGAATCTTCCGTCCACCCGCTCGACCGTGGCGACCTCATCCCGGTCGGTCCCATGCACCTCGACCTCGCCGGCGAGATGCTGATAGTACCGGCGGGCCGCCTTGGGCAGCTCGTCACGCCGCTGCTTCAGGGCGTCAGCCAGGCGGGCGGAGTCGAGCGGGACATAGCTGGGCGGCAACCGGGCGGCGGTAGAATCGATCACCTGGTCCGTCAGACGCGCCTGCACGGCCGCCGCCACCGAATCCCATACCGGCCGCTCCAGCGGAACCAGGAAACGCCGGTCCAGATTGCGGCCGTTCCAGGTCTGCCCCAGCATCCCCGAGTACGAGGGCCCGAAGTTCACCAGCTGGGGGGTGCTCGCGCGCGCCACCGTGAGCAGCAGCCCATCGTATCGCGCAAAGGCCTGGTCCCGGTCCCGTGGAATAGGAACCCACTGCCGGGGACGGGTATCGCCGAAGCGGGCCCAGCGCCACTGGTCGACATGGCGGTCCCAATCCCCGATGAACATGTCCACCAGTCGCGCGGTCAGGAACGCGACCGCGTCCACCCGGTCGGCGGGGCTGTCCTCGGTCTCCTTGAGCAGCTTGGTCGTACTGATCACTTCGCTGGCGCCTTCGAACGCCGCGCCGTCATCGCGTGGGCGCTCCTCGATGGTCCCGAGCATCCCGCCGAATTCCGCGGCGAACTTGCCGAGCCTGGGATCATCCTTCGGCAATACGAACACCTGGGGCTCGGCGTGAAGCACGCCGGCGGCCTCGAGGATCGGCGGCACCAGCAGGGCGCCGACCGGGTGGCCCGCGCTGGTCTGATCCCGGACGATGCCCACCGCCGCCGTGGAGCGCAGCGTCTGCGAGAGGGCCTTTACCGGGTCCTTGTCGATCGAGCGGAACTGATACTCCTTCCCGTCCGCACCCTGGAGCCGGATCGACTTGGTCTGCTCGCCTCCACCCCGCTCGGTGACCGTGAGCCCGCCCGCGAAGTCGGCCATGTCGAGCACCGGCGCCTCGATCGGCGTGCTCCAGAGATCGCGATAGTGGTCGCCAAAGAAGATCCGGTGGAGCCAGTTGGTGTCGTACTGCGGTCCCGGGGCGACAGGAGCCCAGCCTCCCTGGCGAGTGCTGTCGGCGCCCGACTGGGCATCCACCACCGTTCCCCGGAGGCAGCCGGCCACGAGGAGCGTCCGCACCGCGCGGGGGAGCCAGCGAGCTGCAATGTTCGTCATGAGGTAAACCTCCGGCCACGAACGTCCTTGCGGGAGACCCCGGGGTAGGAACTTTATATGTGGCGCGGAACATCATGGCCAGAGGCTCTTCCGGCCAGCCGGGCGTAGATTCGGTCTGACCCCTGCGTTCGGCCTCATCCGGACAGGTACATGACCACTTCAAACAAGCCTGAAGCGGCGACATCGCAGTCGGAGGACTTCCCAAAGCCCCTGCCAGGTGCGTCTCGGCCCGCAGCTCGCCTCGAAGGATCTAGCGCCGCCTGCCAGTCCGGCGGATCCGGGGCAGGGTTGAAGCTGCTCTCGGTCGGCCCGCTGCTCCCGTTGATCCTGCTCTGCTTCGCCTGCACCACCTCCGTGGCCGGGCAGTCCTCCGGCGCCTTGGCCCATTACGACCTCGCTGCAGCTCCCGCGGCCCGGGTCGAGCTGCCCGCCGAGCTGTACGAGATCTCGGGTATCGCCTCACAGGCCGATTCGCGGCTGCTGGCTCATAGCGACGAGGTGGCGGTGATCTGGCAACTGGACTGGCCCAGCGGTCGCACGGTCAAGCGCTTCGGCATCGGGGGCAGCAGCGGACCGATCCGGGCGGACTTCGAGGACATTCAGCTCGTGGGAAGCCGGATCTACCTGGTTACCAGCACGGGGCAGATCGTCGAAGCCCGGGAGGGGGCCGATGGACAGACCTCACCTGCGCTCCGCACCAGCAGCGGGCTCAAGGCGGGGTGCGAGGTCGAGGGGATGAGCTGGGACGCCCCGTCGGGAAGCATGCTGTTGCTCTGCAAGTCCGTGAAGAGCCGCCGGTGGAAGGACCACGTGGTGGTGTTGGCCGTCTCACCCGAGACGGGGCGGTTCGAGCCGAAGCCGAGGCTGACCGTCCCCGAGAGCGAACTGGAGCGAGCCACCGGCGTGAAGCGCTTCTCCGGAACCGCGCTGGTTCGCCACCCGCGCACCGGAACCTACCTGATGCTGGCCGGTCCCCAGCGCGCGTACGCGGAGATCGATTCGACCGGAAAGGTTCTGGGAGGCGGCAAGCTGTCGCCCCAGCGCCACCGGCAGCCGGAGGGTATCGCGATCGCACCCGATCTCACGCTGCTGATCAGCGATGAGGGAGCCGGGAAGAAGGGAACGATCACCGGCTATGCGTACCGCCGTTAGGGCCGGCAGATGGCTGTCGGCGGCGCTCGTGGCGGCCGCCTGTACCCCTGCACTCCAGCCCGCCACGCTGGCGCCCGCGCCCCTGGCCCCGAAGGACAGCACCGAGATCGCCATTTTTCTCATCGGCGATGCCGGAAGCTCGGCCTACGACGGGGAGCCCGTGCTCCAGGAGCTGGCGCTCCAGTCGGACTCCCTACGGCCGGTGCGGCAGTTCGTCGTCTTCCTGGGAGACAACGTCTACCCTCGAGGAGTCCCCGCGAAGGGCCATCCCAACCGTGACGACGCCGAGAAGAAGCTCGCCGCCCAGGTGCTGGCGATCCGAAAGGGAAGTGCCCAGGGTCTGCTCATCCCCGGCAATCACGATTGGGACCGGCAGGGGACCGACGGGTGGAACTCCATCCGTCGGCAGGACACGCTGGTGCGCCAGTTCGGGGGCACGGACGTCCGGCTGGCTCCCGCCGGCGGGTGCCCGGGTCCCGACGTCGTGGACCTCGGCACCCAGGTGCGCCTGATCGCGCTCGACACCGAGTGGTGGGTGCACAACGACGTGAAGCCCTACGGCGACACCTCCCCCTGTCCCACCCGCACCTACGACGAGGTCGTGGACTCTCTCGCCGGCGCGCTGCGCGACAAGGGCCGGCGGCACGCGATCGTGCTCACCCACCACCCGATGCGCTCCGGCGGTATCCACGGCGGCTCCTTCACCCTGATGGATCACCTGTTTCCGCTCCGCAACTTCAAGCGCTGGCTCTGGGTGCCGCTGCCACTGATCGGTTCGATCTACCCTTTCGCCCGGCAGATGGGGATCTCCAACCAGGACATCTCCGGCCGGAAGTATCGGGACATGAGGGACGCCTTCGAGCGCGCCTTCCAAGAGCATCCGCCGCTGGTCGTCGCGTCGGGGCACGATCACGACCTCCAGGTCATCCGGGGCGGCCGCCCCGAGATCACCAACGCCACTTACCAACTGGTGAGCGGGGCGGGAATCCTGGGCCACGCCAGCGTGGTGCGCGACATCGAAGGCTCGCTCTTTCAGCGGGAGGCGGCCGGCTTCATGCGACTGGACGTGACCCGGGACGGGCGGGTGCGCCTGTCGGTGACCACCGTGGTGCCGGAGGGGTCGCGGCCCAAAGGGGAAAGCGCCGAGGTCTACTCGCTCTGGCTCACCCAGGAAGGGGGCATCTGAAAGGCGATTTGCCGACCCGCTTGGGCTTTTGCGCGAGCCCCTGTCTAACCCGCTCGAAATCATCACCTCAATCGCAGTTTTTGCAACGACTTAGGTCGTAAACTCAGACGGCCCGTTTTGTGCTCCTGAGGGGACCGGGTATCCCTACCTCAGAACTCACTCAACGGCCGGCATGCAGCGACTGCTGAACCTCTCCATCGGAGTCGTGCTCCTCGGTGGGTGCGCCCCCGGCCTGCCACCGGCGCCTTCGGCGGCACCGAGCTCCGCCCCGGTGCACGATAGCCTCTCGCCCGCCCCGGCCGGCCCAGTCTCCAGTCAGGAACCCGACGCGGCACTGCTCGACGCCCTCGCCTCACGCACCCCCGGTGTCGGCGTCGCGCCGCTCGCGGCCGAAGACGTGAGCTGGGACATCGACGTTCGCACCTACGCCCGGCATCCCCGGGTGCAGTACTACCTCAGCTATTTCCAGGGAATGCCGCCCAGCCGCATGGCGGTGATGCTCGAGCGGGGCGCCCGCTACGAGCCGATGATTCGCGCGCGGTTCGAGGCGGAAGGGCTGCCCGGCGATCTCTTCTACCTGGCGCTCATCGAGAGCGGATACTCCAGTGAAGCGGTGAGCCGGGCCTACGCCGTCGGCATGTGGCAGTTCATGCGCGGGACCGGTCGGGGCTACGGGCTTCGGGTGGACACCTGGGTGGACGAGCGCCGGGATCCGGTCAAGGCCACCGAAGCGGCAGCCCGGCATCTGCGCGACCTGCAACGGCGCTTCGGCTCGCTCTACCTCGCCGCCGCCGCCTACAACGCCGGCGCCGGCAAGGTCTCGCGCAGCCTCGGCAAGCTGGAGCCGATCCATGCGGTCGCGTCGGCCGACGGCGGCGGCAACGCGGCGTTCTTCCGGCTCGTCGACTCCGACCTGCTCGCGAACGAGACCCGGGACTACGTCCCCAAACTCATCGCCGCCGCGATCATCGCCAAGCAGCCGGCGCGCTACGGCATCAAGACCGCCCCGGTGGAGCGATACGTCTACGACTCGCTGATCGTCACCGAGGTTACCGGGCTCGATGTGGTCGCTCGGCTGGCCGACGTGAGTGCGGACGAGATCCGCGATCTCAATCCGCAGTACCTCAGATTCGCCACCCCGCCGCGCACCCGATCGGTGGTCCGCCTCCCCGCCGGAACCAGCTCGGCCGTGGCCGAGGCCTATGGGAGGCTCACTCCCAGCCAGCGAGTCCGCTACCTGACCCACGTCGTTCGGAAGCGGGAGCGCCTCAGCACCATCGCGGCCAACTACCGGATTCCGATGGCGGATCTCCGCGCCGCCAATCCCAAGCACGGCCCCCACCCGCGCGCCGGGACCCGGCTCGTCGTGCCGGCCGTCGTGATCCCTTCGGCGCTGGCGATCCGCGCCGCGGGCGAGCGCCGGCCGCACCACTCCGCGAGCTCCCGGACGCACCGGGTCCGGCGCGGGGAGACTCTGAGCGGTATCGCCCAGCGCTACCGGGTGTCGCTCACCGCGCTGCGGCGCGCCAATTCGATCCGGGACGAGCACGCGGTCATGGCCGGTGCGCGGCTTCGCATTCCCGGCTGATCCCTCACCCTCACCAGAGACCGGAACCACCCAGTGCCCGCCGACTCCAGCGCAACACCCACCGCCGCCGCGACCACCGCTCCCGTTCCCGAGCGGGCCGCCGCCGCCATCCTGGGCTCGATGATCTTCCTCATCCTGCTGCTCATGGCCATCCTGGTGCAGACCACCTGGGTGGATCCGGCGAGCGCCTCCAACACCCCGCCGGCCGAACCGGCGGGCTACGCCCAGCTCTAGCCTGTGCGCGCTGCCTTTCTGCTGCTCGCGCTGGCGCTCGGGGCTTCGGCCTCGGGCGAGCCTTTCGCGTCCGGCAGTGCCGAGGGCTACCGGGGACCAGATGCCGCCGACAGCGCCCGTGTGGCGCCCGGCCCGGCGCCCCACCTGGTGCGCGACCGGACCGCGCTTCCGGCGGGCGCGGAGATCGGCGGGTTCCTCTCTCCCCGGGGGCTGCCGCCGCGCCCGGGCCGGTTCATCGTCACCGACACCGGTCTCGTCTTCCTCTCGAGCGACGGCCGGCTGGCCCAGACCTACCCCCTGGCGGGTCCGGTTCGTCTGCGCGAAGGCCGGCGCTGGCGGGCCCAGGTGGTTTCCCTGGCCTACGCCGACTCGGGGCTGGGACGGCCGGTGTACGTCTTCCGGGTGGACGGAGCGGTGTTCGGGACCGAGACGCCGGGGCCGCTGCTGGAGATGGCCGGGCGGCCCACCTGGCTGGACAGTGTCACTTCGCGCGAGTGGCGGCCGGACCGGCCGCTGGTGAATCCCTGGGACACGGCCACCATCTGGCTGGTGACCCGATCGATCGAGCGGAGCGCCTATGCCGACACGCTCTACGCGCTGTTCGGCCGGCCGGCGAGGCCCGTCGGGCTGGTAGGCAGCCGGGGACGTCACGCCGGCCGCCTCGGCGAGTACATCGCCTCGCGGGACTCCCTCGCCCTCGACCCGGCCCGGATGACCAGCGAGGAGCAGCTCCGGCACGCAATGGCCCACGAGCTGGCTCACCGGTGGCAGGCGCGCGCGCCGGGTCAGCTTCGAACGCTCTGGCAGGGGATCGCGCCGATCCCGGACAGCCGCCGGTACGGCCACAATCGGGTGCCCGAGCATCAGGCCGAGGCGATCGCGTTCGCGGTGCACTTCCTTCAGGTCACCGCGGCCGCCGCGGCCCCGGACGCTTCGGCGTTGCTCGATCAGTACGAGCTGCTGGTGCCCGGCACCCGGCTCATGACCCGCTACTTCGCCCTGCAGCCGGTCTACGCCCGCCACCCTCTCCGCCGAATGCTCACCACCGGGGTGCTCGACTAACCCAGCCCCGCCTCCTCTCCATTGTCGCCCATAGCAACGAAGCTCCGCGACTCTCGACGACGCCAGCCCCCGGATGCCTATTGGTCGAGCAGCTCGCGAACTTTCCGCGCCAGCACATCGGGTGCAACTGGCTTGGCCAGGAACGGCCAGTCGCGCTCGATCAGGCCGCGCTCGACCACGTCGTGGCCGGTGTAGCCGGAGGTGAAGAGGACGGGAACGCCGGGCCGCACCGCGCCGAGGCGCGCGGCCAGCTCCCGGCCGCCAAGCTCGGGCATCACCACGTCGGCGATGATGAGGTCGATCCGGGTGGCGGGGTCTCCCGCGATCGCGAGCGCATCCCTGCCGTGGGGCGCCTCGAGCACGAAGTAGCCCTGATCGCGGAGCACCCGGCCGATGACCCTACGGACGCTAGGCTCATCCTCCACGATGAGCACCACCTCTCCCGCCAGTGCCACCGGCATTGCGTCGGGTCTGCCCCGCTCCGCCGGCATCCCGCCCACCGCCGGCAGATAAATCTTGAACGCCGTGCCCTGCCCCGGCTCGCTGTAGAGCCAGACGTACCCTCCACTCTGCTTGACGATCCCGTACACCGTGGCCAGGCCGAGCCCGGTACCTTCGCCGACGGCCTTGGTGGTGAAGAACGGCTCGAAGGCGCGGCCCACCGTCTCACGGTTCATTCCGACGCCGGTGTCGCTGACGGTGAGGAGCAGATGCGCCCCGGGGACGATGGTGGCGACCGGCTTGGCCGCCGCGTACTCAGGGGTGAGCGTGACGTTGGAGGTTTCGATGGTGACCGTGCCGCCGTCGGGCATCGCGTCGCGGGCGTTGAGCACCAGGTTGAGCAGCACCTGCTCCAGCTGGCCCGGGTCGGCCTTTACCCGCCCGAGGCCACTGGCCTGGCGCACCACGAGACGGGAGCGTTCGCCCAGAGTGCGGCGGAGAATCGGCTCCGAGCGCTGCAGCAGGACGTTGAGGTCGAGCACCTGGGGCTGCAGCACCTGCCGGCGGCTGAAGGCCAGCAGTTGCTGGGTGATGCCGGCGGTCCGCTCCGCGGCCCGCTGGATGTGCTCGACATCCTCCCGAACCTCCTCCGGGATGTCCTGCCGGCGCAGCACGAACTGCGCGGAGCCGAGGACCACCGACATCTGATTGTTGGCTTCGTGCGCGATCCCGCCGGCGAGCCGGCCCACGGTCTCCATCCGCTCGGCGCGGCGTAGCCGGTCCTCGCTGATCCAGCGTTCCTCGACGTCGGTCACGGTTCCGATCCACTCGCGCACCGTGCCGTCGCCCTCGAGCAGCGGCACCACCCGGCCGAAAACGTGGCGGTACCCGTTCTTCTCCACCGACCAGAGTCGCGCGTGATCCTCGTGCACCGATCCGGGCTCCCGCACCCGCCGCTGCCAGGCGCGCCGCACCGCCTCGCGGTCGTCCGGATGCAGCGCGTCGATCCATCCAAAGCCGCGGTGATCGGCCCAAGGCTGCCCGGTATAGCTCGCCCAGGACGTCTGGGGCTCCACGTAGCGGCCCTCGGGATCGCTGGTCCAGACCAGGGAGCTGCTGGCCGTGACCAGGGCCCGATAGCGCTGCTCGCTCGCCCGGAGCGCCGAGTCGATCTGCTTGCGGCCGGTGATGTCCCGCTGCGAGCCCCAAGCGCGGATGAGCAGCCCATCGCGGACGATGCCGACCATGTTGTTCAGGAAGTAGCGGCTCCTCCCGTCCCGGCCGAGCTCGTGCGACTCGGCGTCGCTGATCCGGTAGCCGCCGTCGATGAAGGCGCGCAGGTACTCGATGTTGGCTGGATCCGACCGGGGCAGCAGCTCCGCGAGCGGCGCGCCCACGATCTGCTCGGCGCTATCGAGCCCGTACATCCTCGCCATCGCGTTGTTGCACTCGGCGAGGTAGGAATCGGCATAGATCCGGTCGATCTGCTCGTCCACCGGCAGGTGAACGCCAACCGGCGCCCGCACCTCGCAGCGCCAGACACCTTCCGATGTCTGTTCGATGAAGGCGCGGTAGCGCTCTTCGCTGGTTTCGGATGCGTCGGCCGAAGTCGAAAGCGAGGTGGACGTAGGCGGCGCCGGCTGGAGAATGAGGTGAGAAGCGGCTGGGAAAAAACTTACCGTACCCCGAGTGGCTCGATCAAGCTTCACCCCTCGAGACGCAGCGAGCCGCGGCGCACTGCGGCGCCGCGGCTCCAGGAGGAGCTGCTGTCTGCATAACTTGTCGCTCGGCTCTCTTGGGGCCGATTTACTGCATCAGTAGCAGGCCGGCGCACCCTCGGTCTTGATCGCGGCCGGATTCGGATTCGTGCCGGTGCCGACGAAGATGCCGCACTGGTCGCTGGTGGCGCTCTTCACGGCGGGGTTGGTCACGGTGGCCGCCCAACCGGCCGCGCTGCCGTACTTCACCGCCAACACATTGCCGCTGGACGAGCCGAACGCGA
>JACCRH010000450.1 GCA_013813675.1 Gemmatimonadales bacterium | reverse complement strand
CGGCGGTGATGCCGGCCCGCTCCAGGGCGATCTCGCTGGCCTCCTGGCTCAGCATGGCGACGCTCTGTTCCGGGCGCGCGATCCGGCGCTCGCGGATCCCGGTCCGCTCCACGATCCATTCGTCGGAGGTGTCGAGCATCCGGGTAAGATCGTGGTTGGTGACCACGCCGGGCGGCACCGCCGTGCCGACGCTCGCCAGTTCCGCGAAGGGCCTGGGGATCATGCCGGGGCCGCCGTCTGCCGTTGGGCGAACTCCGCCCCGATGTGCTGGCTCAGTCCCGCCCGGGCGGCCTGCACCGCCACCCGAATCGCGTTCTTGATAGCGGTCGGACTCGACGCCCCGTGACAGACGATGGAGACGCCCTGCACGCCGAGCAGGGGGGCGCCGCCGTAGGTGGAGTAGTCGAGGATACGGTTGAGGTCGGCCATGGCGGGCCGGTCGAACGCGTCGGGAATCCGCTCCTTGAGCAGTCCCACGAAGACCCTGGCGGACGATTCGTAGAACTTGAGCACGATGTTGCCCACGAACCCGTCGCACACCACGACGTCCACCGGGATGCGCTGCTGCGGTCCGGGAAGGATGTCGCGGCCCTCGATGTTGCCGGCGTAGTTGATCCGGGGGGCCCGCTTGAGGAGCTGGTGCGCCTCGCGGACCACGGCGGTGCCCTTCTCCTCTTCCTCGCCGACGTTGAGCAGGCCGACGACCGGATTGGGGCGACCCATGAGGTCGCGCATGTAGACGGTGCCGAGGTAGGCGAAGCCGAGCAGCTCGCGGGGAGAGCAATCGAGGTTGGCGCCGCCATCGAGCACCAGAACCGGCTCGGTGCCGGTGGGAAAGAGGGTGGCGACGGTAGCCCGCTCGACGCCATCGTGCAGGCCGAGCAGCATGGTGGAGCCGGCCAGCATGGCGCCGGTGTTGCCCGCGGAGATGAAGGCGTCGGAGCGGCCGTCCCGCTGAAGGCCGAGCCCGACCACCAGGCTCGACTTGGGCTTCTTTCGGACCGCCTGGAGCGGCTTCTCGCTCATCCCGATGACATCGGCCGCCTCGTGGAGCTCGAGGCGGCCGCGATCGACTCCGGGATGGCGGGCCAGCTCGGCCTCGATGGCGCCGCAGCGACCCACCAGTTGAATCAGGAAGCCGTCAGGCAACTCGGCGAGGGCATCCACCACCCCCGCGACTTCGGTCAGCGGAGCGCTGTCCCCACCCATCGCGTCCAGCGCGACGCGAATCACGCTCAGGCGTCCTCGACCTCGACCCGCTTCTTCCCGCCGTAATAGCCACAGGAGTCGCACACCCGGTGGGGAAGCTTGGGCGAGCTGCACCGCGGACACGGCTGCGTGCTCATGCCCGCTCCGGAGTGGTGCCCCCGCCGCAATCGCTTTTTCATCTTCGAGGTCCGACGCTTGGGGACTGCCATGGTTGCCTCAAACAGGTTCGGCGGGTGGGCGACAGTCGCACGGCCCCGCGTTCAGGTCGGCCCCGCAGTTCGGGCAGAGGCCGGCGCAATCGTCTCGACAGAGCAGCAGATGCGCCTGCGCGGCCAGGGCGAGCTCCTCCCGCACTACCGCTCCCACGTCCACCGCCGCGGCCCGCTCGGCCAGCGGATAAAAGTCCGGGTCGTCCGCGGCATCCGGGTTGGAGCTGAACACCGCGGCGGCGACTTCCACGTCGACTTCGTCGATCACCTCGATGAGGCAGCGGCGGCACTCGCCGCGCACCGCGGCGTGGAGATCGCCGCGCCAGAGGTATTCCCCCTCACCGGTAGCTTGCAACTGGCCCTGGATCGTGACCGGACCCACCAGCCGCAGGCCCAACCCTTCGAACGTAGGATCCTCGGGCGAGAGCTCGGTTACGGTCCGGACCGGGCCCCGGTTGAGGTCCCGGATGTCCACGCGCAGCATAGCCCGTTAACGTAACCGCGACAACTACTTGGGGCAACCCCAGAAGCCCGTGAAAAGTCAAAGGTAAACGGTGAAAGGGAGCCCGAAATCCCTTCTACTTTTCACCCTTTACTGTCCACGTTTTTTCCGTCCCACAGTCCGGCCAGCTCGCCCTCGGCAAAGAAGAACCCCACCTCGCGCTCGGCATTGTCCTGGCTGTCGGAGGCGTGGATGGCGTTCCGGCCCTTGGACTCGGCGAAGAGCTTCCGGATGGTCCCGGCGGCGGCTTCGGCCGGATCGGTGGCGCCGATGACCGTGCGCAGGTGCGCGACCGCATCGATGCGTTGGAGCGCCATGGGGAGACAGGGTCCACTGGTCATGAACCGCACCAGCTCGGCATAGAACGGGCGTCCCCGGTGCACCTCGTAAAACGCCCCGGCCTGCGCCTCGCTGAGACGCACCAGACGCGCGGCCCGGAGCACAAAGCCCGC
The DNA here is from genome assembly GCA_013813675.1 of Gemmatimonadales bacterium. Taxonomy (GTDB): domain Bacteria; phylum Gemmatimonadota; class Gemmatimonadetes; order Gemmatimonadales; family GWC2-71-9; genus CAVVWJ01. The sequence goes on along the minus strand of JACCRH010000450.1, from coordinate 17,357 downwards.
CTGTTCCAGGTGGGCCACGATCTGGCCTGTCTTGCCGCCCTCGACCGCGTCGGGCTTGACGATGCCCAGCGTCAGACTAAGTGATGCCAAGTCGACCTCCGGTAAACAGCGTGAAGGGTGATCAGGTTTTCACGCCGTTCTGTCTCGCTTTCTCGAGTAGCGTCACCACGTCCACCGGCCGTCGCATGATTTCGATCCCCGCCGCCTCGAACGCGGCGAGCTTCTCTTCGGCGGTGCCCGACGAGCCCGAGATGATGGCACCGGCGTGGCCCATGCGGCGCCCTTTCGGTGCGGTCTGTCCGGCGATGAATCCGACAACCGGCTTGGTCACCTTCTCCCGCACGAATGCCGCCGCGTTCTGCTCATCGGTGCCGCCGATCTCGCCGATCATGACGATCGCGTCGGTTTCCGGGTCGGCCTCGAAAGCAGCGAGGCAGTCGATGAAGTTGGTGCCGATGATGGGATCGCCGCCGATGCCGACGCAGGTGCTCTGGCCGATGCCGTTCCTGGTGAGGTGATTGACCACCTCATAGGTGAGGGTGCCGCTGCGGGAGACCAGTCCCACCCGGCCCGCGCTGCAGATGTTCCCGGGAATGATCCCGATCTTGGTGCGGCTCCCGGGGGTGATCAGGCCCGGGCAGTTGGGACCGATCAGCCTCGCGCCCCGGCTCCTCACGAACGGCATGGCTCGGCTCATGTGCATCACCGGAATCCCTTCGGTGATGCACACCACCAGCGGGATCCCGGCGTCCGCCGATTCGATCACCGCGGCCGCGGCACCCATCGGCGGTACATAGATCACCGCCGTGTTGGCCGCGGTGGCGCGCACCGCGTCGGCCACGGTGTTGAACACCGGGACTTTCCCCTCGAAGGTCTGGCCGCCTTTGCCCGGAGTCACGCCGGCCACCACATTGGTGCCGTACTCGATCATCTGGCGGGCGTGAAACGACCCCTCGCGGCCGGTGATTCCCTGGATCACGAGGCGGGTGGCGGCGTCGGCGAAGATGCTCACGCGCCCTCCCGCGCCAACTGCACCGCCCGCTGCACCGCTTCGTCCATGTCGCTGAGCGCCGTCATCCCCACCTCGTTGAGGATCCGGATCGCTTCGGCCTCGTTGGTGCCAGTCAGACGGATCACAATCGGCACCTTCACCTTGAATTGCCGGGTCGCGGCCACGATGCCGTTGGCCACGTCGTCGGTCCGGGTGATGCCGCCGAAGATGTTGAACAGAATCGCTTTCACGTGGGGATCGGCGGTGATGATCTTGAGCGCGTTGATCACCTTTTCCGGGCTCGAGCTGCCCCCGATGTCGAGGAAGTTCGCCGGCTCGCCGCCGTAGTACTTCACCAGATCCATCGTCGCCATCGCGAGCCCGGCCCCGTTCACCACGCACCCGACGTTTCCGTCCAGCTTGATGAACGACAGGTTCGCCCGGCGGGCGGCGGCCTCGCTCGGCTCCTCGGCCGAGTCGTCACGCAGCAGGCCGAGATCGGGGCGCCAGAACAGCTCGTTGTCGTCGATGACGATCTTGGCATCGAGCGCCAGCACCCGCCCGTCGGGAGTGGTGACCAGGGGGTTGATCTCCGCCAGGGCGGCGCCGTTGTCGATGAAGGCGCGGTAGAGCTGCTCGATCATCTTGGCGGCGGCTTTGACCTGGGCAAAATCACGGTACAGGGCGAAGGCGAGGGACAGTGCCTGATGGGGATAGAGGCCGTACGTCGGGTCGACGGGCAGGCGGACGATCTTCTCCGGGGTCTTGGCGGCCACCTCCTCGATATCGACTCCGCCCGCCGAGCTCACCATGAAGACCGGACGCTGGGTCTCCCGGTCCATGATCAGCCCGACGTAACTCTCGGTGGCGATCTCGGCCGCCGGCACCACCAGCACCTTGTGCACCGTCAAGCCCTTGATGGTCATCCCGAGGATCTGCGCCGCTTCGTCCGCGGCTTCCCCGGGATTCCGGGCCAGCTTCACTCCGCCCGCCTTGCCCCGCCCGCCCGAGTGCACCTGGGCCTTGATAACCACGCTGCCCCCGATCCTCCGGGCGATCGCCTCCGCCTCGGTGGGTGTCGAGGCGACGTCGCCGTCGAACATCGGGATGCCGACCGCCTTGAGCAGCGTGCGTGCCTGGTACTCGTGCAGGTTCACTCGTGCCTCACGATCGTGGTGCCGGTTTCTCCCAGGAGCGCGGCCGGGCCCGAGGCCAGGTGCGCGATGATCGCTCGGCCCCGGCCGGTGCGCGCGAACCCGGCCGCCGCCTCGACCTTCGGGCGCATGCCCCCGACATCGAAGGCGCCCTCCGCGATCATCGCGTCGGCCCGCGCCACCGTCATACGGCGGATGGGGCGGGCGGACGGCGTTCCCCACCCCGCGTGAACCGCCTCGACGTTGGTGAGAATCAGGAGGACCTCCGCTTCGAGCTGCCCGGCGAGTACGGCCGAGATCCGGTCTTTGTCCACCACCGCGTCCACCCCTTCGAGCCCGAGAATGGGATCCTGGTACACCGCAGGACCCCCTCCCCCCGCCGCGATCACGATTACCTCCTGATCGAGCAAGCCGCGGATGACGGGGAGCTCCACCACCGCGAGGGGCCGGGGACTCGTAGTCATCCGGCGCCACGCCCCCGCCCCGTCTCGCGCCACCGCTCGGCCCGATTCCCGGAGGCCCGCCGCTTCCTCGTCGGTTAGCGGCTGTCCGATCGGCTTGGTCGGCAGGCCCAGCGCCGGATCGAATCGGTCCACCAGCGTCTGGGTCACTAACGTGACGACGTGACGGCGGACCTGTGCCGCCGCCAGCGCGTTCTGCAGCGACTGTTGCAGCATGTAGCCGATCCAGCCGGACGTCTCCGCGACCAGCACTCCGAGGGGCAGCGGCTCGACGACGCGTCGGGCGACTTCGTGGCGCACCAGGGAATCGCCCACCTGGGGACCATTGCCGTGCACGATGACGATGCGCCAGCCATCCCGCGCCAGCGCGACGACCGAGGCCATGCTCTCGCGCGCGCGGCGGAATTGGTTGGCGATCGTGGCGGGCTCGTCGGCTCGGGAGAGCGCATTGCCGCCGAGCGCGAGGACGGCCGTGCTCACCCGCGCTGCCGGCTCAAAACGCGCTGCAAGCTAGTCCTGCCTTCAGGGGGGAGCAAGCTCACCGCTCGAGCGCACCCGCGGGAAGGCCGAGCGCGCCGCGCAGGCTGCGCCACGCCTGGCCGAAGGCGGTCCAGTCTCCCAGTCGAAGCGCGGAATCGGCCCGCTCGACCCAGCGGCGGGCTTCGTCCAGACGGGTGGCCTGTGCGCTGCCCGCGATCGCCGGCACCGATGTGCCGAGCATGTTGTTCCACGCCTCGCCCACGCTGCGGCCCGCGCCGAGCCGGTCACCAGTGCCGGCCAGGCTGACCCAGGCGAGGAACACCGCATCGCGCGGGCCGCGGGCGAAATGCGACTGGTAGGCGACCGGCCCGCCCCGGCTCAGGTTGAGCCGGATGGGACCGCTCTCCAGCTTCCCCCCGTCCTCCCGGATCGAATCGCCCAGCGCGTCGTAGGTGGCGAAGTGACTCCATCGGTTCTCCAAAGCCGTCCGGCTCTGGAGGGCGGTGGCGGAGTCGAAGCGAAACATGCGAAGCTGCTGCGCCCCGCCAGTCACGGTGCCGCTCAGCAGCGCGCCGAGACGGCGCTCGTTGGCGCGCTCGTAGACCGCCACTCGCACCGGGCCGGCGGAGTCGGCGCTCCAGCCGAGATCGGTGGCGGGCAGCTCGGCGGCCCGCGAGCCCGGGGCGCCGCCCAGGCTCCCCGGCCGCGGGTCCTGCTGTTCCAGATAGCTCGCCTGAATCCGGAACAACTCCAGCGGATAGGGCGCGGCCTGGTGGACCGCCTCGGGGATGGCGGAGGCCGGCTCCACCAGTCCCCCCGATGCAACGGCCCATGCGGCGGCAAGCCCGGTTACCCGGGGACGCAGGTAAATCCGGGTCGCTCCAGTGGACGCGTCGACCGTGGCCAGGAAGCCCGCCTCGAACGCGCCGATCTCTCGTCTCCGCCAGTGAAGGCGAGCGCTCAGCGGGAAGGTGCGTGGCGCCAGGTAGCCGTCCACCACCCAGACCAGTCCGCGATTGATGATGCGGGGGACCGGCTCGCCCCACCGGGCGAATGGCGCCAGGGACTTCAGCCGCTCGGCGGGAGAGAGTCGCCAGTCCACCCGGGTCTGCGGCGGCAGCTCACGCAACAGCCTGCCCGCCTGCAGCGCCCAGGCGATCATGAGTCGACGAGCCCAGCCGCCCAACTGGACCCCGCGCCGGTCGGCGGTCTCGATCCGGTACGGCGGCGCATTGGGACGCAGCGCGTCCGCGCCGAGCTCGAGATATTCGCCGCGATCCGGCCGGGGGAGCGTATCGCCCGCCGAGTAGAAGAGCGGTTGTCCCGCGGCGCCGACCCGGTCGTCGGCAATAACCGTGACCGAGGTGCGCCCGTTCGGCGCCGCTCGCACCGCCAGCCACACCGGCCGGGGCGTGCCCCGGACCTGGAGGATCGCCGGATCGATCGCCAGAACCTCGTTCGAGTCGGCGGCCGCCACGTGGCCGATCATCTCGGCATTCCACAGGGAGACCACCTTCGGGGGGGCGGGCGGACCGGTCGGCGAGTACTGTCCCTCGACCAGGGCCTCGAGCCCGTAGGCCATGCGGTTGAGTCGATCGATCGCGGTCGCGGCGGTCGCCGGCGACTCTCCCTCGCCCCCCATGGCCGGCGGTACCAGCCAGTGGCCGATCAGCGAGGCGAGCGAGAGCACGATCCATCCCGCGGCGGCGAGGGCATGCCTGGGCCGGAGCGCCCACGCGGCCGACAGTCCGGCGGTCGCCAGCCCGACGCCCACGAGAAGGGGCGACACCAGGGTGGTAGCGTTCCACGCGGACAGGTCCACCGGGCCCTCGAGTCCCGCGACCATCTCGTAGGGCTCGAGCACGTAGCCCCACACCAGCGACAGGGCGAGCGCCGTGAGAAGCCATCCCAGGTGTGCACGTGCGTGGTCGTTGATCGCCGGTCGGCCCTCGAGCCAGCGCACCGCGCCCACGAGAGCGTACAATCCGAAGACGACGCCCAGGGCGAATACCACCAGAAGGAGGGCGAACCCATGGGCCAGCCGCCACGCCGGGAGCTGGGCCAGGTAGAGCCCGGCGTCATGGCGGAGCAGCGGGTCGGTGAGGCCGTAGCTCACGCCCTGCCACGCGAGGGCCACCGCCTGCCACCGGGTGGCCCCGCCGGTACCGACGAGCAATCCGAGCAGCGCGCCGCACCCCACCGCCACCGCGAGGAGTACCCCCGGGGTGAGTGCCTCGCGGAACTCGAGGTTGGCGACGTTGCGGCGGATCTGCACCGATCCGACCGCCCGGTAAACGATGAAGAGGTGGCCGATGAACCAGGCCGAGGCGAGCAGGAAGCCGGCCAGGTCCAGGGTCACCCGAAGCACGTGCCAATCGGTGAGAAAATCGACCGCGGCGGGGGAGATCTGCGCAGCCCACCACCGGTCGGCCAGCAGTCCCGCCGCCCACCGGCCGACGAACAGCAGGGTGACGACTCCGGCGATCGCGGCAATGAGCCGGCGGCCGCGCCGATTCACGGGACTAGGCGCGGACGCCCTGCCCGGCGAGCCAGCCGACCACCTCGCCGCGGTAGGCGTCCAGCGCCGCCGAATCGGTGGCCTCGAACCGCATCACGAGAATCGCCTGGGTGTTGGAGGCCCGCAGAAGACCCCAACCCTGGGGAAAGGTGATCCGGACCCCGTCGATAGTATTGACGGGGTAGCGGGCGGTGAAATGCTCTGCCGCCCGCTCGACGATGGCGAACTTCTCTTCCTCCAGCGCGTCCACCCGGATCTCCGGAGTCGCGAACGTCTTGGGCAGGTCGGCCAGGTGGGTCGCGAGCCCGAATGGCTTGCGGCTCACGATCTCCAGCAGGCGGGCCGCCGCGAAGATCGCGTCGTCGAAACCAAAGTAGTCGCCGCCGAAGAACATGTGGCCACTCATCTCGCCGGCGAGCGGAGCGTGCAGCTCCTTCATTTTCGATTTGATCAGCGAATGGCCCGTCTTCCACATCACCGGCACGGCCCCCGCCTCGCGGAGTGCCTGGGGCAGAACCTCGGAGCACTTCACGTCGAAGATGACCGGGGTTCCCGGGCCGAACCGCTTTACCGCGTCACGGCCGAAGATCACCAGGAGCTGGTCGCCCCAGATGATCTGGCCGGTCTCGTCCACCGCCCCGATCCGGTCGGCGTCGCCGTCGAACGCGATGCCCAGCTCGGCCCCGCCCCGGCGTACCGCCTCCTGCAGGTCCTCCAGGTTTTCAGGGACCGTAGGATCGGGATGATGGTTGGGAAAGGTGCCGTCCGACTCACAGAAGAGCGGGGTGACCTCGGCCCCCAGCGCTTGCAGGACCGAAACGGCGATCACGCTGCCCACCCCGTTCCCGCAGTCGGCAATGACCTTGACCCGCCGCTCGAGGCGGTGGCGTCCGACGATGGCCTCGCGGTAGCGTTGCAGCACCGAGCCGTCGCTGGACTGCTTGCCGGCGCCGCTGCGCCATCGCTCGGCCGCGATGATCTCCCAGAGACCGAGAATGTCCTCGCCGTGGAAGGCCTCCCCGCCCAGCACCATCTTGAAGCCGTTGAACTCCGGCGGGTTGTGCGAGCCGGTAACCTGGACTCCGCCGTCGGTCTCCAGCGCCGACACCGCGAAATAGAGCGCGGGCGTGGGCAGCGTGCCGACGTCCACCGCGGTACCCCCGGCGTCGGCGATTCCCAGGCGCACGCCCTGAGAAAGCCCCGGCCCGGAAGGCCGGTTGTCGCGTCCCACCGCCAGCACCGGCGCGTGCCCTGCGCGATCCCACGCGACTGTCGCGAAGGCGCGTCCCAAGGCGCGCGCAAAATCCGGGGTGAGCTGGGTGTCCACCAGGCCGCGGACATCGTATTGCCGGAAAACGGACTTGGGGACGTTCATGCGTTTCCTGTTCTCACGGCCCTGCCAGCGGTAAGCCCGTCTGCGTCAGCGTCCGCGCGCTCGTGCCGGCGAGATCCAGAAGACCGCCCGGCCACAGGCCGAAGAGGAGTACCGCTGCGACGGAGAGGGCGATCGCGGCCGCTGCCGTGGGACTGAGACCGACCGCCGCGTGATGGTCGGGACCGGGCGCAGGGCGCATGTACATCGCCATGATGACCGGCAGATAGTATCCCGCCGAGAGCACGCTGGTGACCACCAGAATCACCGGCAGGATCATCTGCCCCTCAGCGACGGTGGCGCTGATGATGTACCACTTGCCAATGAAGCCAACGGTGAAGGGGAACCCGAGCAGCGACAGCATGCACACGCTGAGCCCGAAGGCGATCGCCGGACGGGGGCTCGCGAGGCCCGCGATGTCGTCATAGGTCACCTCGCGTTCCCCGCCCCGCCCGAGCGCGGTGAGCAGCCCGAAGCTCGCCAGAGTGGTGAGACCGTAAGCCAGGAGGTAGAGCAGCACCGCGCCCGCGCCCGCGTGGGTGCCGGTCCACACGGCGACGAGCATGTAGCCCGCGTGGGCGATCGAGCTGTATGCCAGCATCCGCTTGAGCGACTGCTGCGCCAGCGCGACCAGGTTGCCGGCCGCCATCGACGCGATGGCCAGCCCGGCGACGATCGGTTGCCAGAGCCCGATAGCCGAGGGAAACGCCTCGAGCAGGACCCGCACCAGGGCGGCGAACGCGGCCGCCTTCACCCCGGTGGCCATGAGCCCGCTGATCGGGGTTGGCGACCCGTCGTAGACGTCCGGGGCCCACATGTGGAAGGGCACCGCGGAGATTTTGAACCCCATGCCGATCAGAAGCAGGCCGAGGCCGAGCGCGGCCATGAGGGGAATCGGCCGCCCCGAGAGCTGGGCCCCGATGATCGAGAGATTGGTGGTGCCCGTGGTGCCGTAGACCAGCGCGATACCGTACAGCAGGAACCCTGAGGCGAAGGCCCCGATGAGGAAATACTTAAGCGCGGCCTCGGACGAGAAGGGGTCGGCCCGGTTGTACCCGGCGAGGACATAGACCGCCACCGACATCACCTCGAGCCCGAGGAAGAGCACGATCAGGTCCTCGGCGCCGGCCAGAAACATCATACCGGCCGTCGCCAGGAGCACAAGCGGGTAGTACTCCGGCGCCAGCAGACCCTCCCGCTCCAGATATCCCAGTGAGATCAGCACCGTCCCCGCCGCCGCCAGGAGAGCGAGGGCGGAGGCGCCGTATCGGAACGGGTCGAGCGCCACCATCTGGGGCAGGCCCTCCGGCGTGGCGCCGGTCACCCAGAGCGCCGCCAGACCCGCGCCGCTCACCAGCAGACCGGCGAGGCTGAGCCACCCGGCCAGGCGGCTGTCCTGGGCCGTCTCATGGCGCCAGCTCACCACCAGCAGCACGATCAGGGCCCAGGTGGACAGCAGGATCTCCGGCAGGAGCGCCATCGCGACGCCCAAGGGCGAGCCGAGATCGATTCGGTTCATGGCCGGACCCTGGCGGCCGAGCCGGTCACCGCGACCGGCGCCGCCTCGTGCGACGGCCGGGTCAACTGGATATACCGCTGGGCCGCGGGCTCCATCCGTCGCAGCACCGGCGCGGGATAGAGTCCCAGCCAGACGATACCGGCCAGCAGCGGAGCCATGATCGCCAGCTCACGGCCGTTTAAGTCGGTCAGACGCTCGTTCTCCGGGTTGTCCAGCCGGTTGTAGATCATCCGCTGCAGCGCCCAGAGGAGATACGCCGCGGCGAAGATGACCCCGGTCGTGGCGAGGACGGTGGCCAGCGGAAATGCGGCGAAGCTGCCGAGCAGCACCAGAAACTCACCCACGAACCCGTTGAGGCCAGGCAGACCGATCGAGGAGAGTGCCACCACCGTGAAGATCAGGCTGAACAGCGGGACCACGCGGGCAATGCCGCCGTAGTCGGCGATCAAGCGGGTGTGGCGGCGCTCGTAGATCATGCCGATGAGGAGGAAGAGGGCTCCGGTGGAGAATCCGTGGCTGATCATCACCATCAGCGAGCCCTGCACACTCTGCAGCGTCCCGGCCCAGATGCCGAGCATAACGAACCCGAGGTGGCTCACCGAGGAGTAGGCCACCAGCTTCTTGATGTCGGGCTGCACCATCGCCACCAGCGCCCCGTAGATGATTCCAATCACGGCCAGCACCACGACGATGCGGCTCACTGCCGGACTCAGGGCCACCTGGGGAAAGAACGGCACGGCGAACCGAAGGAAGCCGTAGGTGCCGATCTTGAGCATCACCGCCGCCAGCAGCACGCTGCCCGCGGTCGGCGCCTCGACGTGCGCGTCGGGAAGCCAGGTATGGAAAGGGAAGATCGGCACCTTGATCGCGAAGGCGAGGGCGAAGGCCGCGAACAGCCAGGGCGCTAGGGGGCCGGCCGCGCCGGCGTGCTGCAGGACGTGGTCGTAGGAGAAGGAGGTGAGGCCGGTGACCACCTGAATGCGCCACACCAGGGCGACGATCGCCACCAGCATCAGCAGGGAGCCCGCCATCGTATAGATGAAAAATTTGATGGCGGCGTACAGACGGTTGGTCCCGCCCCAGACCCCGATGATGAAGTACATCGGGATCAACATCACCTCGAAGAAGATGTAGAAGACGAAGAGATCGAGTGCCAGGAAGACCCCCACCAGCCCGGTGAGGAGGGTCAACATCATCGCGTAGAATCCGCGCTCCTGCTTGGTGATGGAGCGCCAGCTCCCCAGGACGCTGATCGGCAGCATCAGGGTGGTGAGCAGCACCATGACCAGGGAGATCCCGTCCAGCCCGACCCGGTAGCTGATGCCCCAGGTGGGGATCCAGGGGGTGGTGGAGACGAGCTGGAGGGTGCCGCGCGACGGGTCGAGCGCCCACCAGAGTCCGGCCGACAGGACCAGCTCCAGCGTCGTCACCGTGAGCGCGGTCCACTTGGCGGAGGACTCCGGGCCAAGCAGCACCGGCACCACACCGAGCAGAGGGAGGAGGACCAGGGCGTGGAGAATCCACTGCCCATAGCCGATCGAGTCGAGGAACTCGGTCATCGCGGCGTCACCGGATCATGGCGCGGAGAATCCACAGCGCCCCCACCAGGAAGAACACGACGTACACCCCGACCTGACCGGTCTGCAGCCTGCTGCCCAGCCAGCCGAACCCCCGAGACACCCTGGCGCTCCCGTTGACGGCGGCGCCGTCGATCAGCCCCTGGTCTACCCCCTTCCACAGCACCACGCGGGACAGCCACACCAGTGGGCGCACGACCGCCGCATCGTAGATCTCGTCCACGTAGTACTTCCGGTTGAGCACCAGTGCCAGGCCGGTGTCCGCCGGTGCCTCTCGGGCGGGCGGCGTCTTCCGCGTGAGGGTGGCGCGGTAGCCCAACAGCAGACCCACCGCGCCCACCAGGACCGCGCCGCCCACCAGGGCGAGCTCGGTCGATCCATGGGGGAGCTCGACCCGGGCGAAGGCGGCGCCGGCCGCGGTCACCGGCTCGAGCCACCCCTCCAGGGCGTGGTGTCCCCCCGCGAAAACCGGCAGGTTGATGACCCCGCCGATCACCGACAGAATACCGAGCACCAGCAGCGGCCCGGTCATGATCCAGGGCGCTTCGTACAGATGCCGGCGCTCCTCTGCCCCGCTCCGGTTATCCCCCAGAAAAGTCATCGCGATCAGCCGGGCCATGTAGAAGGCGGTCAGCAGCGCCGCGGCCAGGCCGAAGGCGTAGAACACGTAGTAGACCGGCATCTCGGCTCCCCGGGCGAAGGCCGAGGCGAGAATCTCGTCCTTGGAAAAGAAACCGGAGAAGGGCGGAATGCCGGCGATGGCCAGCGTCGCGATCGTCATGAGCCAGAAGGTCACCGGCATGTGCTGCCGGAGGCCGCCCATGTTGCGCATGTCCTGGGCATCCTCGTGCGAGTGGGTGGCGTGATACGCGTGGTGCATGGCGTGAATCACGCTGCCCGCCCCGAGAAAGAGCAGTGCCTTGAAGAAGGCGTGCGTCACCAGGTGGAAGATCCCGCCGGCAAACGCCGCCGATCCCACGCCGAGGAACATGTAGCCGAGCTGGGAGACGGTGGAGTACGCCAGGACCTTCTTGATGTCATACTGCCGGAGCGCGATCGTGGCCGCGAAGAGCGCGGTCACCGCCCCTACCCCGGCGACCAGCGCGCTCGACAGCGGCGCCATGGCGAACAGGACGTTGGTGCGCGCCACCAGGTAGACCCCGGCCGTGACCATCGTGGCGGCGTGGATCAGGGCCGACACCGGCGTCGGGCCCGCCATGGCATCGGGCAGCCAGGTGTAGAGCGGGATCTGGGCCGACTTGCCGGTGCAGCCGAGGAAGAGGAACAGGGTGATCAGGGTGACGATCGCGCCGCCGGGCGCGAGCCCGGCTGGGGCCCGCGCGGCGATGTCGGCGAACTCCAGGGTGCCGAGCTCGCGCCAGAGCAGGAACATCGCCGCCAGCACCCCGAAGTCCCCGATCCGGTTCATGATGAAGGCTTTCTTACCGGCGTCGGCGTTGGCCTTCTCGCTGAACCAGAACCCGATGAGGAGGTAGGAGCAGAGGCCCACTCCCTCCCACCCGATGAACAGCGTGGGAAGGTTGGACCCGAGCACCAGCACCAGCATGAACACCACGAAGAGGTTGAGGTAGGCGAAGTACCGGGCGTATCCCGGATCTTCTCTCATGTAGCCCACGCTGAACAGATGAATCAGGCTGCCGACGCCCGTCACCACCAGCAGCATGACGGTCGAGAGCTGGTCCACCTGAAACGCCAGGGTGACGTCCAATGATCCAACCGGCATCCAGGACCAGAGCGGCACCATATGGGGCTGGTGTGGGGGGTCCCGGAGCAGGCCGAAGAAGATGCCGAGGGACACGGCGAACGCTGCCAGCAGGACGCCCGGCCCCACGATCGACACGGCCGTAGTGGCGGGCGCCCGGCGCAGGGCCAGGGCCCCGTTGACGAGAAACCCGGCCAAAGGGAACGCCACGGCGAGCCAGACCCACTGGGAGGCGATCATCATCCTCGTAGCAGATTGATGTTCTGGAGGTCCACCGACTGCTTGTGCCGGAAGATGGCGAGGATGATGGCCAGGCCCACGGCGGCCTCCGCCGCGGCGACGGTCATCACGAAGAAGACCATCACCTGTCCGCTGGCGCCGTGGAGCTGGGCCAGGGCCACGAACGTGAGGTTGACCGCATTCAGCATCAACTCGATGCAGACAAAGAGGACGATCACGTTTCGGCGCAGCAGGACCCCGGCGACCCCAAGGCTGAAGAGAATCGCGGAGAGCCCGAGCGCCGGCCCCAGCAGCGCCATGCCGTCGGTCATCAAATTTTCCGTTTGGCCAGCACCACGGCCCCCACGATGGCGGTGAGGAGCAGGATGGAGGTGATCTCGAAGGGGACCAGGTAGACCTCGAAGAGCGGGGCCGCCACCGCGCCCACCACGCCCCGGGCCACCGCGTCGTCGCGGGTCGCCTGCCCCGCGGCGAACAGGCTCGCCGGATCGCTGAATTCGGGTGCTTGGGCTATCTCGGCGGCGAGACGGTCCGGCGAGTAGCTCCACAGGGCGAAGAGCTGGATCGCGAGCAGACCCGCGATCACCACGGTCGCCGCCATGGCCGCCGGCCCCCGCATGTCGGTGGTGGGATGGCCCAGATTGAGGAGCATGACCACGAAGAGGAAAAGCACCATGACCGCGCCGGCGTAGACCAGCACCTGGATCGCGGCGACGAACTCGGCGCCGAGGAGCACGTAGAGCGCGGCGAGCGAGAGCATGGTCGCGGTCAGCCAGAGGACGGCCGACATGGCGCTCCGCGACAGGACGCACATCGAGGCGGTCGCCACGGCGCAGGCGGCGAAGACGTAGAACACCGCTTCGGTCATCTACTCACCCGCCGGGTCCGAAGGGTCCCACAGCGTCGAGACGGCGTGGGTCTGCGACTGGAGCCGCTCGAGGTCGTACACGAACCGTCCCCGGCTGTATTCCGAGTTCTCGAAATGCGCCCCTACGTGGATCGCCTCCTCGGGGCAGACTTCCTGGCAATAGCCGCAAAAGATGCAGCGGAACTCGTCGATCTCGTAGATCAGCGGGTAGCGGTTGCCCTGTTCGTCCTCGCCCGGCACCAGCTTGATGCAGTTGGCCGGGCAGATCTGGGGACACAGGCCGCAGGCCACGCATTTGGAGCGCCCCTGCTCGTCGGTCAGCATCCGGTGGGTGCCACGCCAGCGGGGCGAGAGCGAATAGGTCCCCATACCGTGATCCTGGTCGGTGCTCTTCTGCTCCGGGTACTGCATGGTCACCTTCTTCTCCAGCATGTGCTTGAAGGTGAGCGCCATCCCTTTCAGGGTCGCTCGGACGTAGCTCACCTGCCGCTCCGGACGCTGCAGGACCTTTACGCCGATCGCCATCAGCCCACCACCGCGGCGGGGGCGCCGCGCGCTGGAGGAGTCTTTTGCCGGGCGCCGGAGCCCCGGATGAACACACCGCTGTCGAGCACCCCGAAGACCAGGATGGCAATCCCCAGGTTGAGGGCGAAGAGGATGAGGGACCCCAGCACCGGGCTCCGCACCCCCAGCACCCCCTCGATCAGGTAGATCGCAGTGCACATCACCATGATGTAGGCCAGTGCCAGCGGCATCATCACCTTCCAGCCGAGCGACATGAGCTGATCGTAGCGGAACCGCGGCAAGGTCCACCGGATCCACATCACGAAGAAGACCCAGAAGAGGACCTTGAGAAAGAAGAACAGCCAGGTGGCCAGGGTGGGCAGGACTCCGCCCGACCGGTCCCAGTCGGTGAAGGGGATGTCCCAACCGCCGAAGAAGAGGGTCGTGATCATGGCGCAGACCGTGACCACGTTGGCGTATTCGGCGATGAAGAAGAAGGAGAACTTCATCGCGCTGTACTCGGTGTGGTACCCGGTGATCAGCTCGGATTCCGCCTCGGGCAGGTCGAAAGGCAGCCGGTTGGTCTCGGCGAAGCCGGCGACGGTGAAGATGAAGAAGGAGAGGAACAGCGGCATCACGTACCAGATCCCGGCCTGTTGCTTCGCCACGATGGCGGAGAAGCTCACGTCGCCCGAGAGGAGGAGCACGGGGATCAGACTGAGCCCCATCGCCACCTCGTAGGACACCATCTGCGCGCTCGCCCGGAGGCCGCCCAGCAGCGCGTACTTGCTGTTGGAGGACCAGCCCGCCAGCGCGATGCCGTACACGCCGAGCGAGCTGACCGCGAGGACGAAGAGGAATCCGACCGGCAGGTCGGCCACCACCATGGGCATCGGCCCGTGGTGCACGAAGCGGCCCAGCGGGCCAAGCGTGACGTCGAAGTCCACCGGCAGCGGGGCGGCGAACGGAATGACGGCCGAGAGCAGCAGCGCCGGGATAAAGGACAGGGCCGGGGCGATGGTGAACAGCCACCGGTTGGCCAGCGCGGGCAGCGTCTCTTCCTTGAGGATGTTCTTCACGCCGTCGGCCGCCGGCTGCAGCAGGCCGGCCCAACCCACCCGGTTCGGGCCGTGGCGATTCTGCATCCAGGCGCTGACCTTGCGCTCCATGAGCGTGAGCAGCGCCACGCCGATCATGATGATGGTGAACACCACCAGCATCTTGATCGTGCTCAGGAGGAGGTAGCCCTTCAGCTCGGGCGTCACCGCGCGCTCCCGGCCGCGGCGTGGGTCTCGGCCAGCACCCGGCCGGTGTAGCCCACCGCCTCGTGGGTGAAAGACCCGAACACCGGCCACCGCTCGCCCAGGAGGGCGAAGGCCTCGGCAGCGGTGGATGGGGCCGAGGGGTCGGGCCCGGGACCGGCGAGCACCTCACCCGCGACCCACCAGGCGGGCCGGGCCATCCCCGGCTGGGCCTTGGCCTGCTGGAAGCGCTGGATCCGCCGATCGCGGTTGACGTAGGTGCCGTTCTCCTCCGCCATGTTGGTGATCGGCAGGATCAACTCCGCATGCTTCGCCTCGGGCATCACCGTCGCCAGTGCGACCACGATTCCCGGCGCCGCCGCCAGGGCCGCCTCGTCCTCGGCACCAAGATCGGCGTCGAGCACGATCACGATTCCGGCGCTCAGCACCTCACGCATTGCGGCTTCCCACTGCACGCCGTACCCGAGCAGCTCGGCGCCGGCCAGGTTGGGGGTCCGCTCACGCCGGAGCGCGAGGCCGGGAATCCCTGCCAGCGGCGCCTCGTCACCCAGGGGTACTTGAACCGCGGCGGTGACCTCGAAGCCATCGAGCATTCGCCGGACCAGCCCGAGGGATTCGGTGGAGGCCCGCCCGGACGCGAGGATGACGGCGCTGCCCGAGGCGCCGCGGACCGCCTGCTCCAGCCGGGCCAGCGCGGTGTCCCAGTCGGTCGCCAGGTAGCGGCCGCCTTCCCGGACCAGCGGGGCCTCCACCCGGTCTCCACGGTTGAGCCAGCGGTAGTTCATCCGACCGTAGTCACAGATGAAGTGCCGGTTGACTTCCAGGTTGGGCCGAGGCCTGATCCGGACCACCACCTCGTCCCGGGTGTCGAGGTTGATGTTGCATCCCTGGGTGCAACCCGGGCAGACGCTCGCGGTCTTGTCCAGGTCCCACGCCCGCGCCTTGTGCAGGAAGTCCTTGGAGAGGAGAGAGCCGACCGGACAGAGGTCCACCACGTTCCCCGCCCAGGGATGGTCCAGCCGCTGTTGCTCGGCGATCCCGATGTAGGCCCGGTCGCCCCGCTCGGAGACGTTGAGCACCGGCGTATCGGCGACGTCTTCCATGAAGCGGACGCAGCGGGTGCAGAGGATGCAGCGGTTGGGGACGTACAGAACGTCCGGACCGAAGTCCTCCACCGGGTTGTACCGCTTGGCGTACTCCTGGTACCGGGTGCCGGCACGGCCTTCCTGGAAGACGTAATTCTGCAGCTCACACTCGCCGGCCTGATCGCAGATGGGGCAGTCCAGCGGGTGGTTGATCAGCAGAAGCTCGAGCACGCCCTCGCGCGCCTTCTTGGCGCTCGCGCTGTTGACGTGCACCACCTGCCCCTCGGCCACCGCGGTGACGCAGGCCGGCATCAGCTTGGGCGCCTTCTCCACTTCCACCAGGCACATCCGGCAGACGGCCGGCGCGGGCAGCGACGGGTGGTAGCAGTAGTGCGGCACCAAGAGGCCGGCCTGCTTGGCGGCCTCGATGATCGGCGTGCCCTTGGGCACGGCGATCTGCATGCCGTCTATCGTTAGGTTGACCAACTCTTCTGCCATTGTCTTCCCTATAGGTTCCGAACCATCAACGATCTCACACCGCAGCCAGTGCCGGCTCGCGTGAGCCCGCGAGGTACGCCTCGAACTCGGAGCGGAACTTCTGGATGCCACTCACGACCGGCGCGGCGCAGGAGTCGCTCAGGACGCAGATGGTCTTGCCGGTCATGTTCTCCGAGAGGTCGAGCAGCAGCTGGAAGTCGTCCTGCTTGCCCTTGCCGGCCAGGATCCGCTCGAGAATCTTGGTGGTCCACGCGGTGCCCTCGCGGCACTGGGTGCACTGGGCACAGGACTCGTGGGCATAGAAGCGGGCCAGCCGCCAGATCTGGTAGACCATGTCGGTGCTGTCGTCCATCACGATCATGCCCGCCGAGCCGAGCAGCGACCCCTTTTCGGCGACGCCCTCGTAGTCGAACAGCGCCGCTTCCGCCTCCTGGATGGTCATGATCGGGACCGACGAGCCGCCGGGGATGACCGCCTTGAAGGTCCGCCCCGCTGGAGGCCCGCCGCACATGTCGTACAGAATGTCGCGGATCGGCGTGCCCATGGTGACTTCGTAGTTGCCGGGCCGCTGCACGTGGCCGCAGACCGAGACGAGCTTGGTGCCGGTGCTCTTGGGGTTGCCCAGGCAGAGTGATTTGTACCAGGCGGCGCCGCGGCTGAGGATGTGAGGCACCGCGGCGAGGGTCTCGACGTTGTTGATCGTGGTCGGCATCCCGAACAGGCCCGCGACGGCCGGAAACGGCGGCTTGATCCGGGGGTTGCCCCGCTTGCCCTCGATCGAGTTCATCATCGCGGTCTCTTCGCCGCAGATGTAGGCGCCGGCCCCGCGGTGCAGGATCATCTCGATCCGCCGGCCGCTGCCGAAGACGTTGTCGCCCAACGCGCCGTTGGCGACGGCCTGCTCCACCGCGGCGCTCATCACCTTCCACGGCTCGGTGAACTCGCCGCGGATGTAGATGTAACAGCGCTCCGCCCCGATGGCGTACGCGGCGATGGCGCAGCCTTCGATCAGGGCGTGCGGCGTCCACCGCATGATCTCGCGGTCCTTGAACGTACCCGGCTCGGACTCGTCGGCGTTGCAGACCAGGTAGTGCGGCTTCACCAC
>JACCRH010000429.1 GCA_013813675.1 Gemmatimonadales bacterium | reverse complement strand
CGTTTACCGCCACCGCCACCCCGGAGGTTCGGGCCGACATCGCCGACCAGCTCGGGCTGCACATGCCGCTCGAGCTGGTCACCGGCTTCGAGCGGCCGAACCTCACGCTCTCGGTCGAGCGCTGCCGGGGCCGGGAGGAGAAGCGAAGCGCGCTCGAGCGCCTGGTCCGCGAGATCGGCCTGCCGGGCATCGTCTACTCCGCAACCCGGAAGTCGGTGGACCTCTGGAGCGGCATGCTCGCGGGGATGGGGCTGCGCACCGGGCGCTATCACGCCGGCATGAGCGACGAGGAGCGCACCCGCGCCCAGGACGATTTCCTCGCGGGCCGAGTGGATGTGATCGTCGCCACCAACGCCTTCGGCATGAGTGTGGACAAGGCCGACATCCGGTTCGTCGCCCACGCGGAGCTTCCGGGCAGCATCGAGGCCTACTATCAGGAGGTCGGCCGCGCCGGCCGAGACGGCCTGCCCTCGCGCTGTACGCTCTTCTTCTCACCCGCCGACGTGCGCACCCAGGAGTTCTTCCTGTCCGGCGCCAATCCCACCGCGGGCATTTTCCGCGAGGTGTGGCGGCAGCTCGGCGCCGGGTCCAGCGACGAAGACATCGAAGCGCAGGCCGCGGGCGATGCGTCGAGGGCCATGGCCGCCGCGACCGCCGCCCGGCTGCTGCGGCGGGCCGCGGAAAGCGCCGGCGTCTCCCTGGGCGAGGGCCCGGCGCCGGTCGACATGGAGGGACGGGCGCTCAAGGCGCGGCGCGACCGCGAGCGGCTGGACACCATCGTGCGCTACGCCTTCTCCCGCGGCTGCCGGACCAGGTTCATCTACGATTATTTCGCCGGCGGCGCCCGTGGCGGCGCGGCGCCCCGCTGCGGTGTCTGCGACGTGTGTCTGGGCTGGCGACGCGGCGCGGGCCGGCCGCTGGGCGAGGATGAGTTGCTGCACGTCCGCATCGCGCTCTCCGGAGTAGGGCGCCTCTCCGGACGGTTCGGCGTCGAGCGGGTAGCGCAGGTACTGGTCGGGAGTAAAGTGCGGGAGGTACTCGATCGGGGTCTCGACCGCGTTCCCACTTATGGCAAGCTCTCGGCCCTGCCACTCGACCAGGTGAAGGACCTCCTTGGCGTACTGGCCGACGCGGGACTGGTCGAGCGGCAGGGCATCGAAGGGGGGCGGCCTGGTGCGTTCGTCCTGGCGCTGACGGCGGAGGGCCGAGCGGTGGCCCTCGGCGAAGTGCGACCGGAGCTCGACATGCCGACTCGTGGGACTTCCAGGCGGCGGCGAGAGAAAGCCACTTCCACGGCGGTCGAGGAGGTCGATCCCCTAGCCGTCGACCCCGAGCTGCTCGCCCGCTTGAGAGCCTGGCGAACCGACGAGGCAAAGCGCCGCGGTCTTCCGTCCTACGTGATTTTCCACGACCGTACTCTCGCCGCCATCGCCGCTGCCCGGCCCTCCGAGCTGACCGGCCTTGCGCGGATCAAGGGCGTCGGTCCCGCCAAGCTCGCCGCCTACGGCGAGGCGCTACTTGGTCTCTTGACCTGAGCCGGTCTCCTGTCGTCCTGAGCCAGTGTGTTGTCATCCTGAGCGCAGCGAAGGAGACCATACCCGGTATGGGCCCCTTCACTTCGTTCAGGGTGACACATGATTACATCGAGTTCCCTCAGCGCGGCGCGGCCACTTCGAGAATCTCCGTGGGTGGCATCACCCGCTCCTCGGAGCTGGGACGCGGGGTAAACGTAGTCTCCCACCACACCCGGGCCTCGCCCTGGGTCCAGTCGTCCGCCCCGGCGCCGGCGAGGGCCTCGGCTAGACTGGCGGCATCGGCGGGCCGCCCGCCGGGCGCCTTAGCGAGGCACCGGAGCACGAGTCGCTCCAGCGCCTCCGGCACCGGCCGGCCCAGCCGATTCACCACCAGCCCCATCGCCCACAGCCCGATCATGACCAGAGCAGCGACCTGAAGCCTGCCGGCGGCCTCCAGCGCCAGATCGTCCGGCAGCTCCGCCGCGGCGGAGGCGCCGGTCGGTGAGGTGAGCGGGCGGGGATCGAGAAGCGTGGGATCACTCATGCGGGTTGTCGCCGCGGGGAATGTTTCAATCTCACGTCGGGAACAGGGTTTGCCAATGGTGGCCGGCACCTTGACTGCCCCCAGGACCGCTCCATCTTTCGGGCACCTGACATAACCAAATCGCCGGAGGAGGTGGGACGTGACGGATGACGGCCGCCGGCCCCTGGCACGGATCAGCGAGGATCCCGTCGTCCGGGTTGGGGCGTACTACGTGCTGCTGGCCGCGGGCACCGCGCTGGCCTGGCAGGTCTTCCCCGGACTGGAGGCGGTGTTCTCCGCCGAGCGCCTCGACGCGGTCAGCTCCACCACCTCCCACACCGACCCACTACTCGAAGCCCTGGGCGCCTCGGTGCCCGCCATGGCGCCGCCGGTCGCCCTCGCCGTCACCACCGCCCTCTGCATGATCGGCGCCTTCCTGCTGATGCTCCCCGTCAGTTGGGTGTACATCCTGACCCGGCAGAAGAAGGGATTTCGCCAGTCCGTGGTGCAGACACTGATCATCCTGCCGATCGTGGTCGCGGGCGTGGTGCTGCTGGTGAAGAACAGCATCGCCTTGGCGTTCAGCCTGGGCGGCATCGTCGCGGCGGTGAGCTTCCGCAATACGCTGCGCGACACTAAGGACGCGGTCTACATCTTCCTCGCGATCGGAGTCGGGCTCGCGGCCGGGGTCCAGGTGATGTCGGCCGCGGCGGTGATGTCGTTTCTCTTCAACGTGCTGGTAGTGGTCTTCTGGTACACCGACTTCGGGCGAGCGCCGTCCCGGCTGGAGGGCGTCCGCGCGGCGCGGCGGCTGGAGCAGTCACTGGCACTGGCCAACCGGACCGGCGCCTTCGTGGCCCAGCTCGACCGCGATATCCTCAAATCCATGTCGCCCGAGCAACTGCAGGCGCTTGCCTCGCGGGCTCGCCGACGGGTAGGGGAGGGAGACAAGTCGAGTTCGCCCAAACCGCCCAAGCCGCTCGACACCCTGGTGCGGGTGCAGAGCGCGGACCCGGAGGCCGCCCGCCCGCAGATCGAGTCGGTCCTTGCGACGCAAGTGAAGGAATGGAAATTCTCCGGGACCCAGCGCGACGCCGCCGGCAGCGCGGTGCTGGAATATCGCGTCAGGCTGAGAAAGAGCGTGCCGGGGCCGGTGCTCAGTAGTGAACTGCGGACCCGCCTGGGCGCGAGAGCCACCGGAGTCGAGACGAGGTAATCACCAGCCCGCGTGAGCGACCTCCTCGACCAGATCCAGCAGATCCTCGGCGACCGATACATCATCGAGCGGGAGGTCGGTCGCGGAGGCATGGCGTTCGTCTACCTGGCCCGGGACCGCCGCTACGAGCGCCAGGTGGCGATCAAGGTCCTCGACCCCGACATCGCCACCGCAGTGGGGGCCGAGCGATTCCTGCGCGAGATCCGGATCACCGCCCAACTGCAGCATCCGCACATCGTGCCGCTGCTCGACTCCGGCGAGGCGCGGAGCCTGCTCTACGCGGTGATGCCCTTCGTCGAGGGAGAGTCGCTGCGCGACCGGCTCATGGCCAACTCCCGTCTGTCGACTACCGAGGCGGTCACCATCGCCTGGGAAGTGGCCGACGCCCTCGACTACGCCCACCGTCGTGGGGTAGTGCATCGCGACATCAAGCCGGAGAACATCCTGGTCTCCAACGGCCACGCGCTGGTCGCGGACTTCGGCATCGCCCGCGCGATCGGCCTGGCCGGTGGCGCCACCCTGACCGGCGTGGGCTTCCCCATCGGGACCGCCGCGTACATGAGCCCGGAGCAGGCCACCGCGGCCTCTCCGGTCGACGGACGGAGCGACCTCTACAGCCTCGGTTGCGTCCTCTACGAGATGATTGCGGGCCGGATGGCCTTCAGCGGTCCCAATCTCAAGAGTGTGCTCACCCAGCAGCTCACGGTCGACCCCCCGCTGGTCCACATCTCCCGGCCCGATGTACCCTCCAACATCACCGACATCGTCCGCCGTTGCCTGATGAAGCAGCCGGAGGAGCGCTATCAGACCGCGGGGGAGCTGGCCGAGGATCTTCGGGGGGCGCTGAGTGATCTCCCGCGGCTTTCGACCCCGGTGCCTCGCCCGATCGCGTTGGACGCTGAACGGGAAGGCAACGGGCTCCTCGCGGCCGCGGGCCGCTGGATCGTGCCCGCGGCGGTGTTGGCGATCGTGCTGCTCGGCGCGATGTTCGCCTACCGGCAGCGGGAAGGTGCCCCCCGCGCCCCAGGTCCGACCGGCCCCTACTCCGCGTCGGTGGCGGTCCTGCCATTCGCCAACCTGAGTGGCGGATCGGCCGACGACTACTTCAGCGAAGGAATCACCGACGAGATCATCAGCCAGCTCGCCCAAGTCGAGAGCCTCAAGGTGATCTCCCGCACGTCGGTGCTCGCGCTCAAGGACAGTCCGCTCACCTTGCCTCAGATCGCCGACACGCTGGGCGTGCGGCATATCGTCGAAGGCTCGGTGCGCCGGCAGGGCAACCGGGTGCGGGTCACCGCCGAGCTGATCGAGGCGGCCAGCGACGCCCACCTGTGGTCCGGCAGCTTCGAGGGCAATCTCGCCGACAGCTTCCGGGTGCAGGAGGAGATCGCCCGCAAGGTGAGCGGAGAGCTGCTGACGAACATCCGGGGAATCCGACCGATGGCGCCGAGCGCCATGCCAACCAAGAGCGCGGCATTCGACGCGCTGCTCCTCGGCCGGCACCTGCTGGAGAGCCGATCGCCTGACGCGGTGGAAGGGGCTACCCGCGCGTTCAGGGACGCCATTCGGGCCGACTCGGGATACGCCCCGGGATACGCCGGGCTGTCAGCGGCATACGTGCTGCACGTGGTGTATGGCTTTCCCGGCGGCACCGATCCCTATGTCGCCATCGCGCGAGCCCGGGTGCTCGCCGATCGCGCGGTGGAGCTGGATCCGGCTCTGGGCGACGCCTTCCTGGCCCGCTCCGACGCGCTGCTCATCAGTCTCGCCCCTCACGAGGAAGTCCTCCGGGCGCTCCGGGAGGCGCGGCAACTCATGCCGGGCTCGGTTGGGGTCTACATGTCGGTGGCGCACGCCCTGGAGCACATGGGGCGGTGGGACGCGGCGCTGCAGCAGGCGCAGCAGGCGCTCGCGCTCGACCCGCTCTCCACCGGCGTAAGGCATTCAGCGATCGCGATCGCCCTCGGCGCCCGGCAGTACGACATCGCCCTGGAGGAGGCCCGGCGCGCGCGCGCTTTCGATCCCAAGGATCACATCGCCCAGATGCTGCAGGGCAACGCCCTGCTGTTGAACGGTGACGCCGCAGCCTGCGCCGGGCTGGAGCTGGGCCGGTGGCTCGGCACCCGGGCGATCTGCCTGCACGAGGTTGGCCGCAGGGCCGAGGCGCTGGCGCTGGCCGACTCACTCGCGGGGCTGCTGACCCGGGGCGAGTACGCGATCGTGCCGCAGTTCGCCGCTCTCGCCGGCTACCGGGCATGGCTGGGCGATGCCGCAGGCTCCCTGGCCTGGCTGCAGCGGGCGGCGGACATCTCCCCGATGGTTCACTACTGGCACCTCGAATCCGGGCTCTTCGACCGGGTTCGGCGCGATACCGCGTTCGTCGCCGGGGTCTCCCGTATCGAGAGCGGAATTCGCGCCCGGGTCGGCGAGGCTCGCCGCGAGCTGGGGGGGCGTCTCGAATGAGCGACGCCCCCAGGGCCGAGGTCAAGTGGGACGTCGCCTCGCTCGAGCTGTTGCGCGAGTTGATCGCCTCCCCGCCTCCCCTCGGCCTCCAGGTGAAAGACACCACCCAGGGCTTCCACCGCGACATCTACTACGACACTCCCGGCGGCTCACTGGCGCGGCGCGACGTGACCTGCCGCTTCCGGCTCGGCGCCGATGACCGCCGGGTGCTGACGCTGACTCTGGCGGCGCCGCGACGGTGCTTCGTCTCGCCGGTGACCGAGCTCGATCTGGTGGCGGCGCTCCGGGGTGAGAGCGAGGCGGCCCGGCGGCTCCGGGGGCTGGTGGACCCCGCGACGCTGGAGCGCCTTGCCGAGCTCGAGGTAGAGCGCACCACCCGGAGCGTGGCGGGATCATGGCCCTGGAGCGCACGTTACCAGCTGGTGTACGATGCGGTGCGGGTCCGCTACGAGGGACTCTCGCGCGAGTTCCGTGAGCTCAAGCTGCGCCGGACCCGGCCCGGAAAGCCTGACCTGGCACAGATGGCCGCGGCCATGCGCCAGGTGTCGGGTACCCGCTCCATCCTGGAGAGCAAGCTGGCGCGCGCGCAGCGAATGGTAGCCACGCTGGAGGGTGAGGCTCTGGCGCGGTCGCTGGGTACCGGGCGTGCGGTGACGCTGCTGGCGCTCGATGGTGGCGCGATCGCGTTTCACCGCAAGGGCGAGACGCTGGCTCTGCCGACCGCCGACGGCCAGGGGGAGGCCGCCTCGCGCCACCTGTTGCACGCCACCTTCGGCAGCGCGGTAGGGGATCTGGCCCTGCTCGGCACCGCGAGCGGGCGCGGCGCCGCGGGCCGACTGCAGGAGGTGTGGGTGGTCCGACGGCTGCGGCTCGATGGGGAGGTGGCGAACGGTATCGAGTGGCTGCCCCAGTCCGAGGTCACCGGTGGTGCCGGCTCGGTGGGACTGCAGGATCCGGACACCTTGGCGGCGCTCGCGCTGGCGATGCGCTCAGAGGTGTTCCGCTCCGGCGAGCCCGGCGAACGGGTGCGTCGCTCCCGGCCCCTGGCGCCACCGCCGGTCGCCCCCGAGGACGCGCAACTGCTGCTCGATGCCGACCTCAGCACCCTGGAGTTTCAGAGCCGCGTGATGGCCATGGCCGAAGACCCGGCGACCCCCCTGCTCGAGCGGCTCAACTTCCTGGCGATCGTGAGCGCGAACCTCGACGAGTTTTACATGGTGAACGTCGCGGCGCTGAAGGAGAAGGATGAGGAGGAGAACGCCGCGCGGCTCGAGGCGATCGGCATCCGGGTGCGGGCTCTGCTCGCCCGGCAGGATGGGGCGCTCGCCGCGTGCCTGGCCGACCTGGCCACCGCGGGCATCCGACTGCGGGACTGGCCGGAGCTGACCCCGACGAGCCGCGCACTGCTGCAGGCGCAGTTCCAACGGGAGATCTTCCCGCTGCTCACGCCCCGAGCCATCACCGTGAGTCCGGGCTTCCCGGTACCGGTGATGCCGCACCTCACGCCGCTTCTCGCCGTGGTCCTGCAGGACGCCCGCACCGGGCCGCTGCACTTCGCGTACCTCCGGTTGCCGGACCGGGTTCCGCGCTTTCTGCCGATTCCCGACTCGAGCGATCTCATCCCGCTGGAAGACGTGGTGCGGGCCAACCTCGACCTCCTCTATCCCGACCGACAGATCGAGGGGGCGTGGCTGTTCCGCCTCACGCGTGCCGCGGAGCTGGACCTCTCCGATGAAGATGCGGGGAACCTGCTGCAGGCGATCGAAGAGTCGGTGGGGCGGCGGGCGAACAATCCGATCGTGCGGGTCGAAGTGGAACAGGTGATGCCCCAGCCGCTCCGGGAGCGCCTTCTCTGGGAGCTGCGCTTCGAGCGCGGCGCGGACGCGGGCGCCGTCCGGGAACAGGACCTGGTCGAGATCGACGGCATGATCGACCTGCGCGCCCTTCGCGAGCTGATGGGCGCCCCGGTTCCCGACGGCCGCTTCCCGCCCTTCGAAAGCCGCAACCCATGGCCGGCCGACCGGGAGCTGTGGAGCATGCTCCGGCAGCGGGACGCGCTGGTTTATCACCCCTACGAGCGCTTCGCCGACAGCACGGTGCGCTTCTTCTCCGACGCGGCCGACGATCCGGCCGTCGTGGCCATCCGGCTCACCCTCTACCGCGTGGGGGAGCGCTCCCCGATCGTGGAGGCGCTGACCCGGGCGTTGGAGCGAAAGAAGGAAGTCGCCCTGTTCGTCGAGCTGAAGGCGCGGTTCGACGAGACCCGCAACGTCCGGTGGGTGCGGCGGCTGGAGGAAGCGGGCGCCACCGTGGTCTACGGAGTGGTCGGACTCAAGAACCACGCAAAGGTGGGCCTGGTCCTCCGGCGGGAAGATGACGGCCTGCGCCGCTACGTCCACATCGGCACCGGCAACTACAACAGCGCGACGGCCAAGGTCTACACCGATCTCTCGCTCTTCTCCGCCGATCCCGAGATCGGCGCGGACGTCCACGACCTCTTCAATCAGCTCACCGGCTCCAGTCGCGCACCGGCCGGATCGTTCCGGCGCATCGCGGTCGCTCCCGAGGGCCTGCTACCATGGGTGCTGGAGCGGATCGACCGGGAGGCCGAGCGCGCCCGCGCCGGCCGCCCGGCGCGGATCCGCGCGAAACTCAACGGGCTGGCGGATACCGAGGTGATTCAGGCGCTCTACCGCGCGTCGCGCGCCGGCGTGATCATCGAGCTGATCGTGCGCGGACTCTGCACCCTTCGACCCGGCGTGCCGGGCCACTCCGAGCGGATCCGGGTGGTGAGTCGGCTGGGGCGATTTCTAGAGCACGCCCGGATCTACCACTTCGGGAGCGGGGGCGGGGAGGAGTACTACATCGGCTCGGCGGACTGGCGGCCGCGGAACCTCCGGATGCGGGTCGAGGTTGTCGCGCCGGTGAGCGACGGGGACGCCAGGGCTTCTCTCGACGCGCTGCTCACCCGGGAGCTCGCCGATCCCGACGCGTGGGCCCTGACCTCCAGCGGTAGCTACCGGCCGGCCGGGGAGCCATCCCCGACCTGAGAAGCCACTTTCGACTCTCGCCCTGAAGTGTCCGTAGGTCTTGAATTTAGCATTCCGCACTGCGATCTTCCCCGCCTTGCCGGCGCACCCGCGCCGGAGCTGCCGGAACGGGGTCGCATGATCAAAGTCACCGCAGTACAACCGGAATCGATCGGCCACACGCTCGGGCTCCGCCAGGGCACCGAGCTGCTAGCGGTCGACGGCCGCGAGCTGGAGGATTTTCTGGACTGGGAGTTCCTCACGGCGGAAGAGCGATTCCTGCTCCATGTCCGGCAGCCCGACGGCGAAGAGATCGAGTTCGACATCGAGCGCCCGCTGACCGAGCCGATGGGCCTGTCGCTGGAGCCTCCACGGATCCGGCGCTGCGCCAACCGCTGCGACTTCTGTTTCGTGGATGGACTGCCCGACGGACTGCGGGACGTACTCTACATCCGGGACGACGACTATCGGCTCTCTTTCCGCTACGGGAATTTCGCTACCCTCACCAATCTGAAAGACAAGGACGTACAGCGGATCATCGAGTACCGGCTCTCGCCGCTGTACGTGTCGGTGCACGCGACCGACCCCAGCATCCGCCGCTACCTGCTCCGCAACCCCACCGCGCCCGACATCATCCCGCAGCTTCGGGCATTCGCGGAGCACGGCATCGAGTTCCATACCCAGGTGGTGATGTCGCCCGGCGTGAACGACGGCGGGGTGCTGCGGCAGACCCTGATGGAGCTGTACCGGTTCGGGCCGGCCATTGTCGGGTGCTCGGTCGTTCCCGTCGGACTCACCGAGTTCAGCAAGCACCACCTGGTCCGCGAGCCGACGACCGAAGAGTGCCGCGCGGCGGTGGCGCTGGTCGAGGCGCAGGCGGCGATCGCTCTGGCGGAGCGGGGGGCGCACTGGGCGTTCGGCGCCGACGAGCTCTATCTACGAGCCGGGCTGGATCTGCCCCCGGCCGCGATCTATGACGGCTTCGACCAGGTGGAGAACGGGGTGGGGGCGGTTCGGTGGCTGCAGCAGCGCATCGCGTCTCGCGCCGACGCGGTCTCCGGGTGGGAGGGACGCCGCATCGGCGTGGTCACCGGCAGCGCGATGAGCCGACTCATGCCGATGGTGCTCGAGCCGCTGTCGCGGGTCACCGGCGCCGAATTCGAGCTGCTCCCGGTGGTGAATACACTCTTCGGGGCTTCGGTCACGACGGCGGGGTTGCTGCCCGGCGCGGACGTGCAGCAGACGCTTCGAGGCCGGAGCGATCTCGACCTCGCTCTGCTGCCCGGCGAGGCGGTCAACGATGACGGTCTCTTCATCGACGGCATGAGCGCGGAGCTTCTCGCCGCCACATCGCCGGTCGAGATCCGGTTCTCCAAGGATTTCGCGGATGCGCTGGAGCTGGGAGTGGCGGCGTGAGCAAGCCGACCGTTGCCATCGTGGGCCGGCCGAACGTGGGAAAGTCCACCCTGTTCAATCGGATCCTGGGCGGACGGCCGGCGATCGTCTCCGAGCGGCCCGGCACCACCCGGGACCGGCACTTCGGCGACGCCGATTGGCAGGGTAGACGGTTCTGGCTGGTGGACACCGGCGGACTGATGCCCGAGTCGGATGACTCGATGGACCGTGCCATTCGCCAGCAGGTGGAGTTCGCCCTGGCCGAATCGGACGTGGTGGTGTTCCTGGTGGATGGAAAGGACGGCGTGCACCCGGTCGACCAGGTGATCGGTGAGCGGCTGCGGCGCGCGCGGGCCTCGGTCGTCCTCGCGGTGAACAAGCTCGACGACCTGGAGCGCAGCACCGCGCAGCTCGACTTCTACGAGCTCGGCTTCGGCGAACCGCTCGGTGTGAGCGCCGCCGTGGGCAAGGGAAGCGGCGACCTGCTCGATGCGGTGGTCGAGCGACTCCCGCCCTACGACCCGGCCGAATCGGAGGACACCATTGGAGTCGCGGTGGTGGGACGTCCCAATGTGGGGAAGTCCTCGCTGGTCAACCGTCTGCTGGGCGAGGAGCGGCACGTCGTGGCTCCCGAGGCAGGTACCACGCGCGATGCCATCGACTCGCTCTTGCGCTACCAGGACAAGAATCTCAACTTCATCGATACAGCGGGTTTACGTCGCAAGGCTAAAGTACAGGATGACCTCGAATTCTACTCCACCCTGCGGACCGAACGGGCGGTCGAACGAGCCCAGGTCTGCGTGCTGGTGGTGGACGCCACGCTGGGACTGCACAACCAGGATCTCCGGATCGCCACCGAGGCATGGGATCGCGGGTGCGGGCTCGTCATCGCGGTGAACAAGTGGGATCTGGTCGAGGAGAAGGACACCAATACTGCGCATCGGGGACAGGAGGAGCTCATCGCGAAAGCCCCGTTCCTCCGCCACGTGCCGTTCGTGTATCTGTCGGCGCTCACCGGACAGCGGGCGCGGAAGGTGCTCGACCACATCCTCGAAGTGGCCGACGCGCGGGAACAGCGGGTTCCTACCGCGGAGGTGAACCGGGTGCTGGCCGCCCTGCTGGAGCGGAGCGGCCCGCCCCAGAAGCCGGGTGAGGAGGTGAAGCTGCTGTACGCCTCTCAGATCGGTACCGCGCCGCCGACGTTCGCGATCGTGAGCAACCGCCCGACCGATGTGCCCGAGTCGTATCAACGCTATCTCGCCAATGGCTTCCGCGAGAGTTGGCCGTTTCCCGGCTCGCCGGTGCGCCTCAAGTTCACCAGCCGGGGCTCCAAGCGGTGAACTTCGACCCCGCGCTCTGGCTGCTCGCCTCCTACCTGGTTGGTGCCATACCGACCAGCTACCTCGCGGGACGCATCTTTCGCGGTCTCGACTTGCGTGAGCACGGCAGCAAGAATCTGGGCGCCACGAATGTCTACCGGACCCTCGGCTGGCGCTACGCGATTCCGGTCGGACTGCTCGATATCGCCAAGGGCGCCATTCCCGTGCTGGTCTTCGCCCCGCGGGTGTCGGATTCGCAGCTTTTCGGCCTGGCCTGCGGCGTTGCCGCGATCCTGGGCCACGTCTTCTCGGTCTTCGTCCGGTTCCGGGGAGGGAAGGGGGTCGCCACCGCCGCCGGCGTAATGCTGGGACTCACCCCCCTCGCCCTCGGGGCCGCGGCCCTCACCTGGCTGATCCTGCTCGCGAGCACCGGATACGTCTCGCTGGCGAGCATCGCGGCCGCGGCGGTGCTGCCCCTGGCAGTGTATTTCCTCGAGCGGCTCGACCGGCCCGAGATCCTGTGGCTCGACGCGTTGGTGGCGGCCGCGATCATCTGGCTCCATCGGGCCAACATCCGGCGCCTGCTCAACGGCACCGAGAGCCGCTTCGGCCGCCGGGCCACGCCTCCCGCCCATCCGTGACCCGGATCGCGGTGCTGGGCGCGGGAAGTTGGGGTACGACGCTCGCGAACCT
>JACCRH010000408.1 GCA_013813675.1 Gemmatimonadales bacterium | reverse complement strand
CCTTCGCCGACATCCTCTTCCCCGGCCTCAGCACCATTCAAAGCCGGGCCAAGTACTTCCTGTTGATCCCCTGGGGCTACCAGCTACTTGAGCGCAAGCGAGTCCCATCGCGAGAGATCGCCGCACGGGACCGCCACCTCGAAGTGGGCCTCATCGATGCTCTGGCCGAGTCCGACGATGCCTATGGCGTGATCGGCATCGTCGCTCGCAAGACGCTGAAGAACTTGCCGAGCCGAATTTACTGGCAGGGCCTCCACAAGTGGGGTATTCGTCAATTTCCAGGCTCTCAGGACCAGTACCATCGTTCACTTGACGCGTTCTATTCCAATCCAGCTAGAGAGGTCCTGAACGACGACGGCGAGCCAGCCCTGGGCCGCTCCGCTCGCAACTGGCATTCCGGGTTGCCGGAACCCCCTGCCGACTTCTCACGGCATGCCACTCTTCGCCTGACCATGGCCGAAGGGGAGTACCTGCGGGACAGAATACTGAACCGATTGCCTGGATCGCTGCTCGCCTTTCTGGTGTCGGAGGTGGAACCTGCGGAAGACGTGCCGTTCCCATGGCAACACCCGGGCCACCCCTCCTTTCCCCCCAAGAATCGGCTGGAGCTCTATCACGCGCGGTGCTTCTCCGAGGCAATTCACGGATCGGCTCTGCTGTACAACCTGATGCTCGCCGAACGGCGAGGCATTGAGGGTGTGATCGAGAGGTACCGCCAAAGTCTCGCTGACTGGGCCAACATGCTGCAGGTCCGGGGCCCGCAGCTAATGGCCTGGAAGCGGCCCGAGTTCTGGAGCCTGCTGGCCTCGGCAGGTGCGGAAATCTCATTGCCGACCCGGAGCTTCGTAGACGCTTGGCTCAACCTCGCCTTGGAAGGCAAGGCGGCCTCCATTCCCGAGGACCGCACGGCGCGTCAGCTGGTACACGCTAGAGAGCGCCTGCTCAAGCGCGGGCTGGCCCGGTTGGACAACCAGCGCGCACTGGAGAAGTGGGGAGAAGCATCCGGGGCAGGACGCCAGGACTATCGCTGGAGTCCAGTGGTGCGTGACACGGTGTACGACATCCAGGTCGCCGTGCGCGGGGCAGAACACGATGCTGCAGTCTGACGATCGGGTCCTCCTTCGGGAAGCGCTGCGGCCCCCTGAAGGCTATGAGCTCGATTCGGCGATCATCACCACCTACTCCCTCGACCTGCTGTCCCTCCTTACAGTGCCGCTGTATTTCACCCTGTTTGAGGTAGAGGGAGAAGATGGCACGACCTTGAGCGATCCTTTGGCGCTGCTCCAGGCACTGCGGCGCTATGCCGGTGCCATGTCGGTGTATTGTCAGGCGGGCGAGATCGCAGTCCCTGCCCGACAGCAGCAGCTCTTTGGGTATCTCGAGTCATCCATTGTGGAAGTGTCCAGCCCTCGCAAGAACGGCGTCTTCCACCCCAAGGTCTGGGCCCTGCGGTACCTAGCGCCGGCCCAGCCGGTACTGTACCGCGTCGCCTGCTTCAGCCGAAACGTGACGGGCGACCGGTCATGGGATACCGCGGTAGTCCTGGAAGGGTCGCTGCAGGAGCGGAAGGTCGGATACAGCGGGAATAAGCCGCTGGGCGAGTTCTTCGCGTCACTGCCTACCATGGCCATTCGTAATCTTCCAGAGCCTGCCGGTGCACGGGCTACCAAGATGGCTGACGAGCTTCGGCGGGTGAAGTTTGAGCTGCCCGAGGGATTCGACGACCTCATATTCTGGCCCATCGGCCATGCCCAGAAAGAGATGTGGCCCTTCAAGGGCCGAGCCGATCGAATGCTGGTGGTGTCCCCGTTCCTGAGTGCCGGCTGCCTCAAGCGGTTGACTGACACCTGTAAGGATGTCCAGCTCGTGTCGCGACTCGAGTCTTTGGATCAGATCGAGAATGAGCTACTGGACGGGATGTCCGCCGTCAGTTGCCTGGCCGACGCGGTCGAAACCGAGCGAGCGGAAGAGGTTGTTGCCGACACAACGGGGACTCTGTCGGGACTACATGCGAAACTGTACGTGATCGATCACGGTTGGCAGGCATCCGTCCTTACCGGCTCGGCAAATGCCACCAATGCCGCATACGGGTCCAACGTCGAGTTCCTCGTCGAGCTGATAGGAAAGCGAAGCGTCTGTGGAGTCCAGGCCATTCTCGCGGCGGAGAAAGGCCGGAACTCGCTCGGAGCCTTGTTGCAGCCGTATAGTCGGTCGGATGAATCTGTCAGTGACGAGGTTCAGCGGCAGTTGGAGGAGCGGGTCGATGCATGTGCCCGGGCGGTTGCGAAGTTGAAGCTGGTGTTGTCTGCTCAGCTTCACGGTGATGGTACCTACAGGATAGAAGTGCGCCATGTTGAAGAACCGGCACTCGACCTTGACCCTGATCTCGAACTGACCTGCTGGCTCATAACTCAGACGGACGGCTATGCGGTCCCTCTGCAGCCCTTCGAGCAGGTGTTGGCGGTGATTCCGAGCGCGTCCGCTGAGGCCCTGACAACATTTCTTGCCGTGAGTGCCACGGGCATCAGCGGCACATATACCCATACCAAGCGATTCGTCCTCAACTTGCCGCTTGAGGGCGGCCCCCCCGACCGCCGGGAGCGGATACTTCGAACCGTCCTGCGTGACCGGGCCAAGGTGCTGCGCTTCCTGTTGTTGCTGCTAGGTGACATGGACGCGGTCCTGGCCGGAGACGTCGTGCTTCCTGGGGAGGCGGATGGGTACGATAGCGGTCGCCATGGTGGCTCCACGGTAGCATTGTTGGAGCCCCTCGTTCGTGCTCTGCATCGTGATCCGAGCCGTCTCGACCAGATCGCCAAAGTCATCGAGGAGTTGGCAGGCAGTGAGGACGGCGATTTGTTGCCGGAGGAGTTCGAGTCCGTGTGGGAAGCGATCTGGAGCGTACGGCGGGAGAGCTTGCCATGAGCGTTCCGATCGAGCGACCCGACGTGGGCCGTATCCTAAGCTCCCTCAAAGATTTCCAGCGACGCACCGTAGATCATGCCTTCGACCTGATGTATCGGTCCAACGGCTACAGTCGGCGCTTTCTTGTGGCCGATGAGGTCGGTTTGGGCAAGACACTGATCGCGAGAGGGTTGGTCGCAAGGGCGATTGATCACCTGTGGAAAGACACCGGCCGTATCGACATCGTCTACATCTGCTCAAACAGCGCGATCGCGCGACAGAACATCACGCGCCTGAATGTGACCGGTCAGCAGGATTTTGCTCTCGCCTCAAGAATCACGCTGCTTCCGACTGAGTTGCACCAGCTCACGGCTCGCAAGCTGAACTTCATCTCCTTCACGCCTGGCACGTCTTTCGACCTCCGCTCAAACCTCGGCACCTCGGAAGAGCGAGTCCTCCTGCTTCATCTGCTTCGGCAGGCATGGGACATCCGCGGCCTGGCCCCGCAGAATGTCATGCAGGGATCAGTTCGCGCTGCACGCTTCCGCGAGAAGGTGGAATCATATCTCGACTCGAAACAGATCGAGCCCGCCATTGCAGCGAGTTTCGTGCAGAGTCTCGAGGCTCAGATAAGCGCACAGCGGGAGGCGGGAATTGAGACGCATCGCGAGGTGTTCGAGCGACTCTGCCGAGCCTTCAGTCGCGCCAACGCAATCGTGTCCGATGAGGATTGGGAAGACCGGAGACAGTTTGTGGGCAGTCTAAGGGCACTACTCGCCCGTACCTGCTTACAAGCGCTACAGCCGGACCTGATCATTCTTGACGAGTTCCAGCGATTCAAGCACCTGCTGGATGACGAGGATGAAAGCAGCGAGCTCTCCAGAGCGCTGTTCGACTACTCGGACGAGCAAACGACGGCCCGCGTGCTTCTGCTCTCAGCGACGCCATACAAGATGTATACGGTTGATGGCGAGGCCGGCCCGGACGACCACTACCAAGACTTTCTGGCCACTCTGCGCTTCCTGCAGGGCGACGCTGATCGGACCGCTGTTTGCAAGCAGATCCTGAGAAACTATCGGGCCGCGCTCCTGACGCTCGAGGGTACCACCCAGACTGCCGAGATCAAGCGGCTTAAGGAAGCGCTAGAGACCGAGCTTCGCAGGGTGATGGTGCGGACGGAGAGACTAGCCGTGACTGCCGACCGGGACGGGATGTTGAGTGGTGTCCCTACTCCCGCCACCCGTCTCGCCTCGGCGGACCTACGCGCCTATGTCGGCACGGCTCGACTGGCTGACGTGATTGATCACGGGGAGACCATCGAGTATTGGAAGTCGGCGCCCTATCTCGTCAACTTCATGGAGCACTACGAGCTCCGGCGGAAGTTGGAGCGTCACGCAGAGGAGGCGGAGGGCCGGGGCGAGATCTGCGACTCATTGCATGCAGGAAAAGGCCTCCTGCTCGAGTGGGATGACGTCGAAGCGTACGCTCAGGTGGATCCGGCGAACGCCCGCATGCGCTGGTTGGTGCATCGGATGATCGAGAGCGGCGCCTGGCGCCTCCTCTGGGTGCCCCCTGCTCGGCCCACCGTCGCACTTCGAGGGGCCTTTGCCGAGCCAGGAGTGCGGCGTTTCACCAAGATGCTGGTGTTCTCCTCCTGGCAGGTGGTTCCCAAGGCCATTGCGGCTCTGGTCAGCTATGAGGCTGAGCGCCGGATCATGAGAGAACACGAGGATGAACCCCGGAACACGGCGGAAGCTCGCGAGAAGAAGAGTCCGCTGCTGCGGTTCGTCGCCGACGCCGGCGGTACCGCGTTCACCATTGTATATCCGAGCTTCGCGCTAGCTGAAGCTGCAGAGTCCGTGCTCCAAGAGGGTCCCGACACGGGCGGAGAGCGCCCGCCGGAGACGACCGTCGCCGCGATCGCGGCCCTGCTGAAGGTCCCACTCGATCAGCTGGTTGCGCAGTATGCGACCCAGAGCGGCGAAGATGAGCAGTGGTATTGGGTTGCCCCGGTCCTGCTCGATCGCGCAATAGAGCCCGTTGCCGCCTATCAATGGCTGTCCTCTCCGCAGCTCGCTGCGAAGTGGTCGGGCGGCGAAGCCGATGAGACAGGAGATGTAGCCGGTGGATCCAGTGCGTTGGATCGGGTCCACATTCCAAGACTCCGGGAGATCGCGCAAGGACGGCCTCCCAAGCTTGGGCAGCCTCCCGCAGATCTCGCCACAGTGCTGGCCAAAATGGCCCTCGCCGCGCCGGCGACTGCAGCGCTGCGCGCGATGGCCCGGCTGATGGGAACCCGGGAGCTGCTGCGAAGCCTGGAGATGCGCGATGCGGGCGCCCAAATCGGGTGGGGCTTCCGTAACCTTTTCAATGTTATGGAAGTGTCCGCCCTCATTCGAGAAAGATCCCAGGATCCCTACTGGCGGAGGGTCCTCGATTACTGTCTGGACGGCTCTCTTGATGCCGTGCTGCAAGAGTACGCGCATGTACTCCGGGAATGGCGAGGGTTTGTTGATCTCTCTCAGCCTGGCATTCCCTCGGACCTTGCCAAGACCATGACCGAGGCGCTGGGTTTGAGAACCGCCACGCTTCGAGTCGATGACGTCAGGGTGGACCGGGAACGGAGGGACATCACGCTCATTGCTCGCGGAATGAGGGCGAGATTTGCGGTGCGCCTCGGAGAGGATGACTCGGAGGAAGGCAAGCGCCAGGAGCGCATCGATCGCATCAGGAAGGCGTTCAACTCGCCGTTCTGGCCCTTCGTCCTGGCGACCACTTCGGTCGGCCAGGAGGGCCTCGACTTCCACTTGTACTGTCATGCAGTAGCTCACTGGAACCTCCCGTCGAATCCGATTGATCTGGAGCAACGAGAGGGGCGCGTTCACCGCTACAAGGGTCATGCGGTGCGGCACAATGTTGCGATGCGACATGGAGCAAGCCCCGCGCTTCGCTCTGCGGATGATTTGTGGGAGGCGATGTTTGAAGAGGCGCGTGCGCAACGAGATCAGACCGCGAGCGACCTCGTTCCTTACTGGATGTATGCGGTTGAAGGGGGTGCCAAGATTGAGCGCCATGTTCCGTTGTTGGCGCTAAGCAGGGACGTGGCGCGTTTCGCCGCCCTGCGCGAATCCCTGGCGCTCTATCGTGTCGTATTTGGTCAACCGCGGCAGGAGGACCTCATGGAGTTCCTGCTCGCGAAGATCCCCGAGGCAGACAGGGAGAAGTGGGCGAACGAACTGAGAATTGACCTGAGTCCGGCTAAGGATGCCAAGCCCGCCGACAACACTGTGGCGTATGGAACGGTGTCCTGAAGCCGCCCGTAAAGGCTCATGACCGGCGCCCCCCTCCCTGAGCTACGTCCACCGACCCCGCAAGACCTCGCCCTGGCCGCCCGCCTCATGCGGACCCAGACCCGCGAGACCTGGCTCCTCCCCCTCCTCGCAGTCCCGACTATTCGAATAGTCGCCGCCCGCGTTCCACGAGATGACGACTTCGACGCGTTCGCCACCACCAATCACGACTCCGCCCACCAACCCGCCTCCCGGGTAGAATCCATCCTCCAGTCCATCCTCGCACCCGAAGGCCACTCGCTCACCGACGAGGAAGCCTGGGAGCTCCTCTTATTCACCTGCGACTACCGCGTTGCCTCAGCCCTCGCTCTGGCCCCTACAATGGTCCTGCTCACCGGCATCGGCGCCCCCCACGATCTCAAGGGAGATCCCCGCATCCGCCGGCTCGGCGCCTGGATCGCCTCCGCCGAGCAGCCCCTGCCGATGGCGGCGCTGATTGCAGCCCACCTCTTGTTTGTGGTCGAAGACGACAAAGGTGACCTGCCAGGCCGCCCGCACCGTCGCCGGGCCCGATCGGCTCTACTACGGCGCCGAGGCCGCGGTCCAGCAGGAC
>JACCRH010000399.1 GCA_013813675.1 Gemmatimonadales bacterium | reverse complement strand
CCGGCTCGGCGACATCGAGCGCCACGAAGTCGGCCACCGCCTCGGTGAACGGGTCGCTGTCCGGCCAGTCCGTGAACGCCGGCCGGGTCCGGATCGCGGCGATATGAACGGCGTGCCCGGTCTCGTGCAGCAGCTCGGCGAGATTGTCGAGGCCGCCCCCGCGGTAGGTCGCGAAGACCGAAGGCTCGCCCGGCGTCCACCCCGGGCCGCGCCGCCGGGGCCGCGCGCCGAAGGTGCAGAACGCCACCGGGGTCTTGCCCTCTCGGGGCTCGAGGTCGTAGCGGACATTCAGCGCCCCGAGGTCCGCTCCCAGCGCGCGATAGACGTCGGCGTTGAGGGCGGTGAGTCGTTCGCGAGAGATGCGTCCACCCAGCGCGCGGCCCAGTCGGCCGGTCCGGAAGTACCAGTCCCAGGGCTCGATGAGCGAATCCGGATTGACGTCTCGCCAAGTCTCGAGGATCGCCACCAGCCAGCGCTCGAGCGAGTCCGGCGGCACGCCTGAACGACGCGCCTGCCGCGCGCCCGGCGGCTCACCCCCGCGACGCCCGCCCACCTCGAGGGCGATCAGGCGGCGATAGGGGCTCCGGGGCCCATTGTCGGCGTTCACGCTCCGCCAGACCGGCTCCAGCGAAAGAAAGAGGCGCCGGCGCTCGCTTGGATCCTCGATCCGGCCCAAGGCGCCGAGCACCGAGAGCCGATCCATCGTATCGGGGCCGACGACCACGTGACCCTGGGCCCAGCCGTAGCACGCGTAGATTCGTCCGCGCAGCGAGTCGAGGGCGTTGCTCACCGGCGCGATGGCCGCGGGATCGTAGTCGCAATCGGGTCGGCGCCGGGTGGAGCTGGTGCCCGCGGAAGTGAGCGGCGCGAGAGTAACGAGGTCGCGCCCGAGGGCGGCGCGCATGATGCCGAAGGCGCGGGCGTCGCCCCGGCCCAGAGCCGAGGAGTCGATGGCGCCGAACCGGGTGACGAGCGTGGCGCGGAGCTGGTCGTGATCCCGAGCGAGGCCAGCGACCGGCCGGCCATCCCGGGCGGCCGGCCGTCCAGCGGAGGCGGCCACGTCGATCCGGTCACGCAGGTCGCGCAGGTCGAGGTAGAGCGACTCGGCGGCCGCCAGGGGCCCGACAGGCGCCGGCCCGCTGGGTGGCGGCCCGGAGCACGCCGCGAACAGCGCCGCAACCGCACATCCACCCACGCGGCGGCCCCGGCGACGAAGCATTCGGGGCCTTAGAGCTAGAGGTATCGCGCCACGGCCATCGCGGCCACCGCGAACAGGAGCAGACCAGCGGTCAGGCGGCTCGACCCAGCCGCGCGACCCCGAAGACGCTGCACCTCACCCATCACCCTCTGCCGCTCTTCGGCGCTGGCTGTCGGTCCCAGCGACTGTCCCAGGGCCACCGACTTGAGCATCGAGGGGCGCATCACGGTCATGCCCAGTATCCAGGCCACGATCGCGGCGAGCCCGCCGAGCCCGTATGCGAGGCCCACCGGCGATCGCCCGTACTCCGCCGGCATCCCGCCCGCCGCGCGGAGGTAGAGCCAGATCCCGGAGATCAGGGCACCGATGGCGAGGAGGGGCATCACCGTCATCAGCCCCCGCCGCTGGATGCCGGCCATCACCTTGCCCCCTTCGGGACCGGCTTCCTGGATAGCTGGCAAGAGGAAGAACGAGCTGAAGACGAACATCCCGACCCAAAGCGCACCGCAGACCACGTGGACGAAGCGAAGGGTGATGACGAGCGGGTCCACTGGGTGCCTCCTGGTTCGAGCGAGGGTGTGGCGGGTGGATCAGCTGTCTCTCAGGCTTCGCGTCGCGGCAGCCCGAGCTCCTGCGTGCCGAGCCACTTGAGCAGGCCCTTTTCCACCTCATCGTCCGGCTGATCCGGAAGGTGCTCCATGACCGGCCAGCGCTTGGCCGGACCCATCAGGTACCACATTGCAGGCATGGCCGACTCGCCACGCCGTTCGTTGGCGGGGTGACCTTCGTAGGACACGAAATGGAAGTCGCGTCCCCGGTAGGACAGACGACACTGCCGAACCTTATGGCTGCTCACGGAAGGACTCGCGTGTTGGACGTGATTTGAGCGGCGGGCGCAGACTGCCGGACGGCCACCGGTGCGGCGGGAGGCGCACGGCTGAAATCTAACCCGGTCGGTCATCCCGAGCGGAGCGAGGGATGACGCCTCAGGACGACTATACCAGCGGCACCGTCTCCGCGTCAGCCGGTGTCGCATGCCGCCCCCTCCCGCCGTTGGCGAGACTGGGCAGAAACACGGTGAGGAGACCCAGCGCGGGCAGGTAGGAGCAGAGCCGGTAGATATGCTCGATGCCGGTGCGGTCGGCGAGGTCGCCCAGCAGCGCGGCCCCGATGCCGGCGGTGCCGAAGGCGAAGCCGAAAAAGAGGCCCGACACCAACCCGATCCGTCCCGGAACCAGTTCCTGGGCAAAGACCAGGATCGCCGAGAACGCCGACGCGAGGATGACCCCGATCGCGAGGCTCAGCACCCCGGTCCAGAAGAGATTCACATAGGGCAGGGCGAGCGTGAACGGCAGCACGCCTAGGATCGAGGCCCAGATCACCCACTTCCGCCCCAGACGGTCGCCCACCGGACCGCCGATGATCGTCCCCGCGGCGACGGCGCCGAGGAACCCGAAGAGGTAAAGTTGTGCCGCCTGTACCGTGACGCCGAACTTCTCGATCAGGTAGAAGGTGTAGTAGCTGCTGATGCTCGCCAGATACACATTCTTGGAGAAGACCAGGACCAGCAGAATGAGGAGCGAGACGATGACCTTGGCGCGGGGCAATTGGTGCTGCACGACCGCGGCGACGGCTCGCGACGTTGTCGCCCGCCGGTGCTCCTGGTACCAGCGGCCCACCCGCGTCAGGATGGCCATCCCCACCAGCGCCGCCGCCGAGAACCACGCCACGCTGCCTTGGCCCCGCGGCACCACGACGAACGCGGCGAGCAGCGGCCCGACGGCCGACCCGGTGTTGCCTCCGACCTGGAACAGCGATTGGGCAAAGCCGTGCCGTCCGCCCGAGGCCATCCGCGCCACCCGCGAAGACTCCGGATGGAACACCGCCGAGCCGAGACCGACCATTCCGGCCGAGAGCAGCAGCAGGGGGTAGCTCGACGCGACGGACAGGACCAGGAGCCCGGCCAGGCTGAATCCCATCCCGGCCACGAGTGAATACGGCTTGGGGTGGTGATCGGTGTAGAGCCCGACCAACGGTTGGAGCAGCGAGGCGGTGAGCTGGAAAGTGAGGGTGATGAGGCCGATCTGTCCGAAGTCGAGGCCGAATCCCCGCTTCAGGATCGGGTACATGGCGGGCAGCAGCGCCTGCATCATGTCGTTCAGCAGATGGCAGATGCTGATGGCGAAGATGACGGCGTAGGCGGTGCCCTGCACCAGCGGGTCGCCGGTTAGAGCGGGGTGGCGGGACCGCTTCCCTCGGGCGAGTCAGCGGGCCGCTCCTCGGCCGCTTCCTTGCGCTCGAGCTTCCGCTGCTGCTTCTCCTCTTTCTTCTTCTGCTTGGTCAGCTCCTTCTGGCGCTTCTCGAACCCGTAGTTCCGCTTGGGCATGCACGCTCCGCTCGTGGGGCCGGGCGGTTCGCGGCGCGACCTCGCGCGGCCCGGGGTAGCGCAAGATAGCCTGCTATGCACCCTCCTGCTCGCGATCTACTTGCCCCAGCAGGTCGCTCACATCGTCGGGCGTCATGCCGATGTCGCGGAGGATCTGCTCCCGGCTCGGACGGGTGAAGTCGACCCGGTGTGCCTTGAAGATCAACTCCACCGCCAGCGGGGCGTCGAGCGTCTGCTCCTGCAGCAACTCCCAGCCTCCCTCTTCGATGTGGCGGCTGCGGAGCGCTTCCAGCGAGTCGAAATCGGCCTCGCTCCAGCGCTGATCGTGAGGGTTCCAGTACCGCTCCCGCAGGGTGGCGCCGGCCTCGGCCCCGTCCGCATCGATCAAGCCTCGGGTGACCACGGTGACCAGGTGGGCGCGTCTCGGGGGCAGTGACTCGCTGGGCTGCTCCACCACCGCGGGCAGCGGGACTTCTTTGTCCAGCGGCTCGCCAGCCGGATCTTCCAGCCGCATAGTCGGCTCCTCTCGGGTCCTTCGCTCGCTCTACCGCCCCTCGCGATCACCCGCGACATCTGAATCCTCGTTGGCTAGGAGCGCGGCACGTCATGGTCGGTGAGGACCGGCATGAACGGTATCCAGGGCCCCACCTCGTCCCGATACTGCTTGGCCATCACGCGGGAAACCTGTGCGAGGTGCCCGAGATCGTGCACCACCCAGCTCGCGAGCAGGTGCCGCAGCGTGACGCGGCCGAGATTCGGATGATTGCCGGGGAGGTCGAGCTCGGCGTCGCCCAGGCGCCAGGAGCGCAGCAGCTCGACGTTGGCGGCTCGCAGCTCGGCGAACTCGGCCAGCAGCGACTCCAGCGAGCGGCCGACGTTGCGGACCCGGTGGCGAAAGCGGTCATAGGGCTCGAAGCGGGGGTGGGCGCCGCGAGCCAGAATGATGCGCGCCCGTGGAATCCAGTCGGTCTCCTCGCCGTCTATCAGATGGCCTACCACATCGAAGGGGCTGAAGGTGTCGGCGCCCTCCGCGCCCCGGGCCCAGCCCTCGGCGACGCCGCCGAGGAGCACCTCCAGCGCCGCGGGCGTTCGGCGGAGCAGATCCATCGAGGATTCCAGCTCGAATCTCATGGGATACCCGCGTCCTGAAGGGTAGGAAGCCAGCCCACCACGCCGTTGCACAATGAACTGGAGCGCGCCGAATCGAAAGCCCGGTGCAAGTCCGAGGCTCCACGCCGTCTTTCAGTGACGATGCGAGATCAACACCGTCCGAAACAGGAACTCTGCGACGAGGTCGCCGCCTTGCGCAAGCAGGTGGCGGACCTCAAGGCGGAGATGGTCGCGCGGCGCAGAGTGGAGGACGCACTCCGCCAGTCCGACCAACAGCTCCGCGCGCTGTCCGACTCCGCGCCGGCCGGCCTCTGCCTCGTCCGTCCCGGCGGCACCGTGCGCGCGGCCAACCTGCCGTTCGCCCGGCTGTTGGGATACGAATCCCCCGCCGAGCTGCAGCGGCTAGGCGACGCGCTGGGCATTTTCGCCGGACCGGAAGAGCTCGAGCGGGTGCTGGCGATGGCGGAGCGCGGCGACCACCGGATGGCGGCCGTCCTCTTCCGCCGCAAGGACGGGAGCCGGCAGTCGTTCGGCGTGATCGGCGTCGCCTGCGCCGAGGCTGACGCGGTGGCGATCGCGGTCCTCGAGCGGCAACCACAGCCGTGGCGCGCGCCGCCGCTCTCGGGAACTGCCGGCGGGAAGTAGCGTGCATCTCTTTGGACCAGGTATCCGCTCAAGTCATCCTGAGCGCAGCGAAGGAGACCATCTCCCCCAGGCCTAGTCCTTATCTTATCGGGGTCTCGACCGGAGAGCGCTGTGCTCATTCTGACGCGCCCGCTGCGCCGCCCACCGCCTCGCCCGCCCCGTCGCCCACCGACACCACCGGATTCGTCCGAGTACGATTCGCCCGTGGGACGACCTCGGGCATCGTGAACGACAGCCTCCGGGCCGGCGAGACCCGCGGCTATCTCCTCGGCGCGGAGCGAGGACAGGTGATGATGGTGCACGCGATCACCTGGCCGGTACGGCAGGACGAGGCGGGGCCGGTTGCCGCCACGGTGCAGGTGTCCTCGGCAGCCGACGGCCGCGAGCTGACCATGCCGTCGGGGCAGGGGGCGCTCTGGTGGGGGCGGCTGCCCGCCACCGGCGATTTCATGGTTCGGGTAAGCGCGAGCGGACCCACCGCATACACGCTTGCGGTGCAAATCCCCCGCCGACTCAGTGCGGGCGGAGGCGACCCGACCGCGGCGATTGCGGGGACGGCACCGTCGCGGGCGCCGGTCGACTACATCATCGAGGGCGAGGGCGGCCAAACGCTCGCCGCCTCGCTGCGAGACGGCGATCCCGCCACACTCCACCTGTACGGACTGGATGACGGTACACAGCTCGCGGCTCTCGCCGAGCGCCGCAAGCTCTGGGCGGGAACGCTTCCGACCTCGCAGGACTACGTCCTCAGCGTAGTGCCCCGCGACGAAGGAGCCACCTACGAGCTGACCGTCACGCTCCGTTGAGGTTTCTCGTCAAGCCACGGTCTCGCCGCCCAGCACCGGCAGGATCTCGCCGGTGATGTAGCTGGAGCACGCCGGCGCCGCCAGGAACACGTAGGCCGGCGCGACCTCCTCCGGCTGAGCCGGGCGCTTCATCGGCACATCCTTCCCGAACTTCGCCACCTTCTCGGCGTCCTGGTCCGCGGGATTCAGCGGGGTCCACACCGGACCCGGCGCCACGGCGTTCACCCGGATGCCCCGCTCCACCAGGTTCTGGGCCAAGGACTTGGTAAAGGCGTGGATGGCGCCCTTGGTGGAGGCGTAATCCAGCAGCTCCTTGCTGCCCTGGATCCCGGTCACCGACCCGCTGTTCACGATGGCCGCGCCTTCCTTCAGATGCCGCAGCGCCGCCCGCGCCATGTAGAAGTATCCGTAGATGTTGGTCCGGAAGGTCCGGTCGAGCTGCTCGTCGGTGATGTCCTCCAGCGAGGGGAGATGCTCCTGGAAGGCCGCGTTGTTGACCAGGATGTCCAGGCGGCCGAACTGCCGCACCGTGGTCTCCACCGCCAGCTCGCAGAAGCTGGAATCGGTCACGTCTCCCGGAATGAGGATCGCGCGCCGGCCTTCGCCCTCCACGGCGGCTCGGGTCTCCTCCGCGTCACTATCCTCGCTCAGGTAGACGATAGCCACGTCGGCGCCCTCCCGGGCGAAGAGCACCGCCACCGCGCGGCCGATTCCGGAGTCGCCGCCGGTGATGATGGCCACCTTGCCCTCCAGCTTGGCCGATCCGAGATAGTTCGGCGCCATGAACTGGGGCCGCGGCTTCAGGTCGGACTCCAGCCCCGGCTTGGCCAGGTGTTGCTTCGGCAGCGGGGGCTCGGGATACTTTCGCGGTCCGCCCTGCATGGGGCTTTCCTTCTTCTGTTCCCCCTCCTCGGCGCGCCGCCGCCGCTGCTCGGCCTGCCGCTGCAGCTTCCGGTCGGACTGCGCCTTGGCCTTACCCGCGGCCGCCCCGGCGGCCTTCTTTGCGCCGAACCAGCTCGCGCTCTTCTTTTTCAGGGCCACGATCCGCCTCCTCGAAGGGCTAAACGATTGATCTTCTGGAGGATGATGGCTCCGCCACAGCCGGGGGGATGTGACAGCGCTCACCGGAGCAGGCCAGGGCGCCTGGGCCGAAACACCATTCAGCGGTTGGCCGTAGAGCGCCTGACCCCAGGTACTGACCCGAGGGAGAAACCGATGAACCCGCGCCACGGCCTCTTGCTGGTGTCGCTCGCCGTTCCCGCCGCGCTCCAGGCGCAGAGCGCCGCCGACTCCTCCTCGATTCGCGCCACGGCGCTCGACTACGTCGAGGGTTGGTACGAGGGAAACCCGGAGCGTATGGGGCGCGCGGTCCATCCCGAGCTGGTCAAGCGGATCGTGGTGACCGATACCGCCACCAAGCGCACCGTGCTGGACAACATGGGCGCGTCGGCGCTGGTCAACGGCACCCGCCGGGGGTGGGGCAAAGACACCCCCAAAGGCCGCCAGCAGAAGGAAGTGACCATCCTCGATGTCTTCGGCAACGCCGCCAGCGTGAAGGCGGTGATGGCCGAGTGGATCGACTATCTCCAGATCGCCAAAGTGGATGGCCGGTGGGTCATCGTCAACGTGCTTTGGGAGATGAAGCCCAAAGCCAAGAACGAGCGTGAGCGGTAAACAGTAAACGGTAAAAGGGATCGCTTTTACCGTTTACCGTTCACTGTTCACGCTTGTCTGGGTTGCCTGCCTACTCTCCCAGCTTGATCCGCTCCACCCGCCGGTTCTTCGCCTGGGTGTTGTACACCCGCAGGCTCAGGATATCGCCCGCCTTCATGCCCTTGAGTATCTGCGACAGCTCGGCGGTGGACTTCACCGGCTTGCCCTCGACCTCGAGAATGATGTCCGGACCGCCGCGGTCGCCGTCCACCAGCTCGCCCCAGGACGGGCCGCCCGCGCTCACGTCGGTGACCACCAGTCCGCGTTGCGCTGCGGTGAGCTCGAAGCGGGCCACGTCCTCCCGGCTCACCGGCGCGACTGTCACGCCCAGCCGTCCCATGGCTGCGCCGGCGCCACCCGTCTCGCCCGCGCCGATGCCTGACCGGGCAGCCACCGCGGCGGCGCCGGGCATGGCCTGCAGCCTGACCTCGTAGGTCTTCCGCACGCCTCCCTTGCGGGCGACCTCGACCTTCACCGCTTCGCCCGGCTTGCGGAAGGCGATCCGCTGCTGGAGCTGGCCTACGTACTCGACCGGTTTGCCGTCCACCGTGATGATGATGTCGCCCGCCTCGATGCCGGCGCGCCTGGCCGCGGAGCTGTCACTGCCGAAATCCTCCACCAGGACGCCGCGGATGTCGGGCAGCCCGACGTAGGCGGCGTCGTTGGCCGACGCGTTCCGCACCGCGATGCCCAGCACCGA
Source organism: Gemmatimonadales bacterium (assembly GCA_013813675.1). Lineage (GTDB taxonomy): Bacteria > Gemmatimonadota > Gemmatimonadetes > Gemmatimonadales > GWC2-71-9 > CAVVWJ01. The sequence continues at coordinate 13,671 of JACCRH010000399.1, read as the reverse complement.
ACGGCGGACCTCGCCATGGGAGATGATCTGGTCCATCACCTGGCGGGCCAGGTTGATGGGGATAGCGAAGCCGTAGCCGGAGTAGAACCCGGTCCGGCTGGCGATCGCCGAGTTGACGCCCAGGACCCGGCCACCGGTGCTCACCAGCGGACCGCCGGAGTTGCCCGGGTTGATCGCGGCGTCGGTCTGGATGAAGTCCTGGATGCTGCGGTCGCTCACGTTCGGCAGCGCGAGCGTCCGGCCCTTCGCGCTGATGATTCCCGACGTGACGGTGAAGGTCAGGTTCTCGCCGAGCGGGTTCCCCACGGCCAGCACCCACTCGCCCACCCGGGCGGCATCGCTGTCGCCCAGCGGGGCGGGCGTCAGGTTGGTCGCGTCGATCTTGAGCACGGCGAGGTCGGTGCCGGGGTCGGTGCCGATGACCTTGGCCTTGAACTCACGCCGGTCGAGCAGTCGCACGGTGACGGCGTCCGAGCCGTCCACCACGTGGTCGTTGGTGAGGATGTAGCCGTCGCGGGAAACGATAAAGCCCGACCCCGCTGCCTCTTGGAACTCGGGAGGCTGCATCTGGGGCAGCTGGGGCATGAACTCCTCGAAGCCCGGGGGCACCTGCATCCGGGGCTGGCTCCGCTCGTCCTGATCGCGTCGCTTGCCGGACTTGATGAACACCACGCTGGGCTTCACCGCCTCCGCCACCGAGGCGAATGCCTCGCTCAGGTTCTGCAGGCTGGCGACGGCGGCGGGCGGCGGCGCGGTGGCCGCACCCGCGGTATACCGGGAGTCCTGCTGTGCCGCGGAGAAATTGGGCAGGTTGAGCAGGCCGGCCAGCAGCAGGCCGACGAGAAAGGCCAGGGTGATGCCGCCGACCGGAAGTCGGCGCAGCGAACCGTGGGGCATGGGGGACGTCTCCATACGTAAGGACAGGGGGCGGGGCGCGCGCCGCCCCAACGTAGCTGGTGATGCCCCAGGGGGCTCGGCCGTCGCGGGCACGTTTCCCTTCGCACCGAGCGAAACCGAACCTTGCCTGGGACCCGTAGTCAGGCGATCATCCGCCCCCTGGCCGACCGCCCCTGGACACAATACTGGAGAAGCTGATGCAGCGCATGGCCATACCAGCTGGCACCCCCCTGGCGGGGCTGTTCGTCGTCCTCGCGCTCAGCGGGTGCGGATCGGGTCGCGCCGGGTCCTCCACTCCGGAACCGGCTTCCAACCCCGCCGGCACCACCGCAGCCGGCGCGCGGGCGATGGTGGTCCCCGCCATGGAGTCGTTCGACCTGGCGGTGGCCAACGGAACCCGGCAGCGGTCCGGTGCCCCCGGGCCTCGCTACTGGCAGCAGTGGGCTGACTACCGGCTGGAGGCCGAGCTCAACCCGGTCTCCAAGCGGCTCACCGGGAAGAGTGCCATCCGCTATCACAACCGATCGCCCGACACCCTCGCCACGGTCTACATCCATCTGTTGCACAACATCTTCGCCCCGGGCAGCCGGCACAATACCGACATCCCGTGGGCGGTCGAAGGGTACGAGCTCTCCAAGGTCGCCGCGCAAGGCACCACCCTGGGCGCGAGCGGCGGCGAAGCCGTCGGGTACAAGGTGGACGGGACGGTCATGCGCCTCCGGCTGCCCAAGCCGCTGCCCCCAGGGGGGACGGCCGACCTCGAATTGGCCTACCGCATCCGCATCCCGCCCGATGGGGCGCCGCGCGGAGGGCAGGACGGCGAGGTGTACTACGTCAGCTACTGGTACCCCCAGATGGCGGTGTACGACGACGTGAATGGCTGGCAGACCGACCAGTACTACGGTAACGCGGAGTTCTACATGGGCTACGGGAACTACGACGTGGCCCTGACCGTGCCGGCCGGGTGGCTGGTGGCCAGCACCGGCACCCTCACCAACGCGGCGGAGGTTCTCTCCAGCCAGACCCGGGCACGGCTCGATTCGGCGATGGGCGCCGCGGAGGTGGTCCATGTCGTGGCCGCGGACGACCGCGGGGCGGGAAAGGCCACCGCCACCGCCGCGGGCGGCAAGCTCACCTGGCGCTTCCGGGCGGAGAACGTCCGCGACGTGGCCTGGGGAGCGTCGGCCAACTACCTCTGGGATGCCACCAACGCCGCGGTCGGCGATGCCGATGGCGACGGATCGGTGGACACCACCCGGGTGGACGTGTTCTGGCGTCCGGAGATGCGGGCCAGCCATTGGGACCAGGCCGCGCGCTACGGCCGGCACTCGGTGGAGTTCCTCTCCAAGTATCTCTGGCCCTATCCCTATCCCCACATGACGGCGGTGGACGGTCCCACGTCCTGCGGCGGGATGGAATACCCGATGATGACCTGCATCGGCGGGCAGTGGGACACGCTCAACATGTATGAGGTCGTGGTCCACGAGATCGCCCACATGTGGCACCCGATGCAGGTGGGCTCGGACGAGAAGCGGTTCGCCTGGATGGACGAGGGCTTCGCCCAGTTCACCCAGTCGCAGGCGATGCCCGACTTCTTCAAAGGCTACGACGACGAGGCGGAGAACCGGGAGCCGTACCTCAACCTGGCGGTCGCGGGCGGCGAGGTCGAGCTGATGCACCATGGCGACCGGTATCCCAGCTACAACGCGTACGGCACCGCGAGCTACTACAAGACCGCCAGTGTCCTGGTGGCGCTTCGCGGGGTGCTCGGCCGGGAGACGTTCGAGCGCGCGTTCCGGGAGTATGGGCGCCGCTGGCAGTACAAGCACCCGACCCCCTACGATTTCTTCAACACGGTGGAAGACGTCGCCGGGCGCGACCTCTCCTGGTTCTGGCGCACATGGTTCTTCGAGACCTGGAAGCTGGACCAGGCCATCGACACGGTCGCGACCGCCGGTGATTCACTCGAGGTGGTGGTGGCGAACCGGGGCCGGGCGCCGATGCCGGTCCACCTGGTGGTCACCCGGGTGCAGGGCGAGCCGCAGACAGTGGAGATCCCGGTGAGCGCCTGGTTCGCCGGCGAGAAGCGGGCCTCGGTCCGGATTCCCCGCGAGCCGGCCATCAAGACTATCGAGATCGACCCCAAGCGGGAGTTCCCGGACATCGACCGAGGGAACGGGATCTGGCCTAGGTAGGGCGGGGCGGCCGGCCGCTGGCTGACGGTGTCGCGGAAGTGTCATCCCACCGTTCCCCCCTCCCCCCTTTGGGCTACCTTTCCCCCATGTCCCGTCTCCTCATCGTCGCCAACCGACTCCCTGTCACGGTCAGTCCCACCGAGAGCGGCGTCGAGGTGGAGCGGAGCTCGGGTGGGCTGGCGACGGGGCTGGCGCGGCCACACGAGCAGTCCGGCGGGCTCTGGATCGGCTGGTCGGGGGCCGGGGAGGAGTTGACCGAGGCGCAGCAGGCCGAGCTCGACCGGGAGCTCGCCGCCCAGCGGCTGGTCGCTGTTCCGCTCACCACCGATCAGGTGACCCGGTACTACGAGGGGTACTCCAACGGCGTGCTCTGGCCGCTGTTTCATTACCTGCTGGATCAGGTTCCGCTCCAGGTCAGCGACTGGGACGCCTATGTTCAGGCCAACGAGCTCTTCGCTGACGTCGTGGCGAAGCAGTATCGCTCGGGCGACATGGTCTGGGTGCACGACTATCAGCTGCTCCTGGTTCCCGGCTTGCTCCGGCACCGCATTCCCGACGCCAGGATCGGCTTCTTCCTCCACATCCCGTTTCCCTCAGAGGAGCTGTTCCGGACGCTACCCGCCCGAAAACAACTCCTCGAGGGTATGCTCGGCGCCGACCTCGTCGGCTTCCACACTCCGACCTATCTCCGCCACTTCGCCACCGCACTGACCGACATCCTGGGCCTCACCGTCGATATCGACCGGGTCCAGCTCCCCGGCCGCGAGGTCCGGCTCGGGGTGTATCCCATGGGGATCGACGCCGGCAGCTTTCAGGCGCTGGCCAACGACCCGGCGGTCGAGGCCGAAGCCGCGGCGCTTCGAGGCGATGGCAGCGTCCGCATCCTGGTGGGTGTCGACCGGCTGGACTACACCAAGGGCATCCCCCGCCGGCTCCTGGCGTACGAGCGGATGCTCGAAATCCATCCCGAGCTGCGCGGCAAGGTCCGGCTGGTGCAGGTGGCGGTTCCGTCCCGCACCGGGGTGGAGGCGTATCAGGAATTCCGCACGCTGGTGGACGGTCTGGTCGGCCGGATCAACGGCGCGTACGGCACGCCACGCTGGGTGCCGGTGCACTACATCTTTCGTGGCCTCTCCCCATCCGACCTGGTCGCGATCTACCGGGCGGCCGACGTGATGCTGGTGACGCCGTTGCGCGACGGGATGAACCTGGTGGCGAAGGAGTTCATCGCGTCCCGCCCCGATGGCGACGGCGTGCTGGTGCTGAGCGAGTTCGCCGGCGCCTCATGGGAGCTTCCCGAGGCGCTGCAGGTAAATCCCTACGACACCGAAGGCACGGCGGAGGTCATCTTCCGGGCCCTGTCCATGGACCCCGAGGAGCGGCGCGCGCGTCTGGCCCCGCTCCGGCAGCGGGTCGCCACCTTCGATGTGCATAGCTGGGTCTCCTCCTTCCTCGACCAGCTCGACCGGGTGACCGGACCGGGGGTGCGGGCCGCCTCGCCGACCGCGGGCGAGGCTGCCCTTCGGGCGGAGCTGAGTCAGGCTCTGGAGCGAAACGACGAGTTGCTCCTGCTGCTCGACTACGATGGGACCTTGGTGCCCTTCACCGCGACCCCGGAGTTGGCCCGGCCGGACGCGGCGTTGATCGGCCTCCTCCGCGCTCTTGCCGGCCGTCCGGACACCGAGGTGCACATCGTCAGCGGCCGGAGCCGCGAGGCGCTGGAACAGTGGGTCGGCGGACTGTCGATCTGGTTGCACGCGGAGCATGGCTTCTGGTCTCGCGCACCGGACCAGGCCGAGTGGACGCCCGCCGCCGATATCCACGGCTCGTGGCGCGAGCCGGTGCTGGCCATTCTGCGCGACTTCACCGCGCGTACTCCGGGCTCGCTCATCGAGGCCAAGGCGGTTGCCATCGCCTGGCACTACCGGCTGGCCGACCTGGAGACCGGCGCCCGCCGCGCCAACGAGCTCAGGATCCACCTCAACCAGCTGCTGAGCAACCATCCGGTGGAGATTCTCGCCGGCAACCGCGTCCTGGAGATTCGCCCCTACGGCGTCCACAAGGGAGGCATCATTCCCCCGATGTCGCCCGAGCGGGAGGCCCGCACCACCGTGCTCGCCATCGGCGACGACCGCACCGACGAGGACCTCTTCGCCTCGCTGCCGCCCGCCGCGATCAGCGCGCGGGTGGGTCCGGGAGCGACCCGGGCCCGGTTCCGGCTCGACGGCACCTCGGCCGTGCGCGGGGTCCTCCGGATGCTGGCGGACTCGGGCGTCGGGGCCGACCTAGCCTAGGTCTGTGAGCCGACTCGTCCCTCCGGTGAGCGAGCGGGACCACACGCTGGGGCCTGCCGATGCCCGGGTGACCCTGGCGGAGTACGCCGACTTCGAGTGCCCCCACTGCGGCGCGCTCCACCCCGTGCTCGAGGCGGCCCGAAAGGCGTTTGGCGGGTACCTGCGGTTCGTGTTCCGCCATTTTCCTCTGCGCTCCTCCCATCCTCACGCCCTCGCGGCGGCCAGGCGGTGGAGGCCGGCTGCCCATCGTGGTCTCGGCAATTCTCGTCGTGGTGCGGGACAGCCTCGCCCTCGCCTTCAGTCTCGCCGGCATCGTGGCCGCCGTCCGCTTCCGCAACAACCTGAAGGAATCGGGCGACGCGGTCTACATCTTCGGCTCGATCGGTATCGGCTTCGCCACCGGTATCCATGCCATTTCGGTGGCGGCGGCGCTCTCGGTGGTCTTCGTAATCGTGGAGCTCGCCCTCTGGAAGTTCGACTTCAGCGCCGAGTTCGAGCGGACCTTCGCCCGGCTCTGCCTGCCCTCCGGCGCCGATCTCGCGGAGCTGCCGGACCCGCACACCGGACAGCCCAAGGTGGCGCCGGCCGCCAACGGCGCGGGGGACGACCGCACCACATTGCTCCGCGTCTACGTGGACCGGGTGGAGGATGCCCGCCCGGCGATCGAGGCGATCCTCGCCCGCGACGCCAAGCGCTGGACATTGGAGCAGGTGGTGGCCGGCGCGTCCGGCCCGCCGCTCCTCACCTACCGGGTCCGAGCGCGTAGGAGCGTGGGCATGGACGTGCTCAGGGAGCATCTGCTGCAGGAGGCCGCCCCCCACGTGGTGGCCGCCGACGAGCCGCCGCGAGCCTCCTGACCGGACTCTGTCATTCCGCGTATGGCTGGCGGACGAGGGCGGGTGATATCTATGGCCCATGAGCCAGGAACCCACTCTCCGGCCGGTCCTCGGCCCCCTCGCCCTCACCACCCTCGGTATCGGATCCGTGATCGGCACCGGGATCTTCGTGCTCACCGGCACCGCCGCCTCGCAACACGCGGGGCCGGCGCTGGTGATCTCCATGATCATCGCCGCGGTCGCCTGCGCGCTCGCCGGGCTGTGCTATGCCGAGCTGGCGGCGATGATTCCGATCGCGGGCAGCGCGTACACTTATGCGCATGCCTCCGCCGGCCAGTTCGTCGCCTGGATCATCGGCTGGGACCTGATGCTGGAGTACGCGCTCAGCGCCTCCACGGTGGCGGTCGGCTGGTCCGGCTACCTGGTGAGCTTCCTGCGCGACCTGGGCGTGCAACTGCCACCCGCGCTCACGGCGGCCTCGGGGTCGGCCGCGGTCGGCCCCGCGGGAGAGATGGTGCCCGGCGGCTTCAACCTCCCGGCCACGGTCATCGTGCTGCTGGTCACGGCGCTCCTCGTCATCGGGATCAGTCAGTCGGCCCGCGCCAACACGGTGATGGTGATCATCAAGGTGGCCGTACTGCTCCTCTTCATCGCGCTGGGCGCGGCCTACGTGCAGCGGGAGAACCTGACGCCGTTCATTCCACCCAACACCGGCACCTTCGGCGAGTTCGGCTGGAGCGGCATCATGCGCGGCGCGGCGATCATGTTCTTCGCCTACATCGGGTTCGACGCGGTCTCGACCGCGGCTCAAGAGGCCCGCAATCCGCAGCGCGACATGCCGATCGGGATGCTGGCCTCGCTCGCGATCTGCACCGTCATCTACATCGCGGTGGCGGTGGTGCTGCTCGGCATCGTGCCGTACCGGCAGCTCAATGTCCCCGATCCGCTCGCCATCGGCATCGACGCGACCGGCCTCACCTGGTTCAGCCCGGTGGTGAAGATCAGCGCGCTGTTCGGGCTGTTCAGCACCATCCTGGTGCAGCTCCTGGGACAGAGCCGCATCTTCTATTCGATGAGCCGAGACGGACTGCTGCCTGAGCTCTTCGGCAGGGTGCATCCGCGGTTTCGCACCCCGCACCTGAGCACGATGCTCACCGGCGGGGTCGTGGCGGTGGCCGCCGGGACCCTTCCCTTGCGAACCCTCAGCCAGCTGGTGAGCATCGGGTCGCTCCTCGCCTTTACCCTGGTCTGCATCGGGGTCATCATCCTGCGTCGCACGCAGCCCGACGTGCCCCGGCCGTTCCGGGTGCCTGGCGTGCCGTACGTGCCGTTGCTCGGGGCGCTGGTCTGTGTGGTCCAGATGGCCGCCCTGCCGTGGGCCACCTGGAAACGGCTGCTTGTGTGGCTGGCGCTCGGTCTCGCGATCTACTTCATGTACAGCCGCCGCCGGGCAGGGGAGAAGCGGGCCGATATGGCGGCAGCTGGTCGCGCAGTTGCCAGTGCTGGTGTGTCATCCTGAGCGGAGCGAAGGGGCCGTAGCCGGGGGCGTGTTTCCGGCGCTTCGCTCAGCGTGACGGGCTCCCTACCACGAGCGCTCTGATGAACCGTGCTTCCCGTTCACTCCTACTGCTCCTGTCGCTCACCGTCGCCCTCGCGAGCCTTCTGGCGTACGAGGCGCAACGGGCCACCCGCTCCCATCGCGTCACCGCGGAGCGCGCGCTCCGGGACTACGCGACGGTGGCGGCTCGGGAACTCGCCACCGCGAGCGCGGAGGCGCTGGAGGGGATCGTCGGCCCGGCGCTCAACCCTGTCGTCGGAAGCCCCGCGGCGTCGCCCTACGACTCATTGCCGCCGGCCTCAGCGATCGTGGCCGCGGCTGAAGGGATCCTCGGCTGCGGCGGGCCGGAGACCGGCCGCACGTACTTCGCGCTCGACTTCCGGACCGGCACCCTCTCGACCGCCGGCGCCGTTCCCGAGGCGGAGACCGCGGCGTGGCTCCGTGCCGCGGTGGGCACCGCCGGCGGGCGCGCGGCGATCGCCTGGGGCCATGGATCTACGGCCGGACGGATCGCGGTGTATGGCGTCAAGAGTCTCCGGTACAGCGGCTTCGCCGGCCACGACGCTCCGCTCGCGGCCTACGGCCTGGTCACCTGCAGCTCGGCGCTGCGTCCGGTGATCGCCCGGGTGCTGGAGGAGCACCCGCTATTGCCCAGCTCGGTCTCCGGCGGGCTCTCCAACGCGGAGTTGGCGGCGCTCGACGTGCGTGCGCCTGACGGCGAGCCGCTGTTCCGCTTCGGGCCGGCGGCCGAGACCGCGTATGCGGGCGACACCGCCACCGCGGGCCCCGGATCCCCGGTCTTCCGCGCGGCGCTGCCCGCGGCGGTCGCCGGACGGCTGGTGGTGGCGCGTCCCACGTCCCGCCTCCCGGTGCTTTTCGGGCTGCTTGCCGTCACCGCCGGGCTCGCGGCGGTGGCCCTCCGGCAGCTGCGCCGGGAGCAGGAGCTGGCGCGGCTTCGGGCGGACTTCACCTCCAGCGTTTCCCACGAGCTGCGCACGCCGCTCACCCAGATCCTGCTCTTCGCCGAGACCTTGGAGCTGGGCCGGGCGGGTGGAGAGGGAGAGCGGCGGCAGGCGCTGGAGATCATCGTGCAGGAAGCCCGGCGGCTGGCCCACCTGGTTGAGAACGTGCTTCACTACTCCCGCGCCGAGCGCCGCATGCTGCGGGTGCAGCTCGAGGAGCGGACGCTCGCGCCGCTGCTCCGGGAAACCGTGCACCGCTTCGCGCCGCTCACCGCGGGGTGCGCCCGGATCGACCTCGAGCTCGACGAGAGGCTGGTCGCGGCGATTCACGCCGACTCGCTTCGCCAGATCGTGATCAACCTGCTCGACAACGCGGTCAAGTACGGCTCGGTGGACGGGGCCATCGGGCTCCGCGCGGCTCTGGTGGCCGACCGGGCTCGCGTGGAGGTGGACGACATGGGACCTGGGATTGCGCCCGAGGACCGCGCGAAGGTGTGGGAGCCGTTCGTCCGCCTCCACCGGCCGGCGGCCGTGCCCGGCAGCGGGATCGGACTCGCCGTAGTGCGCGAGCTGGTGACGGCGCATCGTGGCGCATGCTGGGTCGAGGCGGCACCGGGAGGCGGGGCGCGGTTTGTGGTCGAGCTGCCACGGGGCCGTCGGATTCCGTCGGCGGAGGCTGCCTGATGGCTCGAGTGCTCGTGGTCGAGGACAACCCGAATCTCGCGCTCGGCTTGTGTGGCAACCTCGAGTTCGAGGGGCACCAGGCGGAGATTGCCCGCGACGGTTCCGCGGGCCTGATTCGCGCGCGCACTGGAGCCTACGATCTCATCGTGCTGGACCTGATGCTCCCTGGACTGGACGGCTTCCGGGTCTTGGAGGTGCTCCGCGGCGAGGGCCTGACCGTGCCGGTGCTGGTGCTCACCGCCCGGGGCGATGAGGCCGACAAGGTGCGGGGACTCCGCGGCGGCGCCGACGACTACGTCACCAAACCGTTCGCGTTGCGGGAGCTGCTGGCCCGGGTCGCGGCGCTGCTCCGGCGTGCGCGCGCAGCGGCCGGGGAGCCGCCGGAGCCGGAGCCCGGTTTCCGCTTCGGCGAGGTCGGAGTAAATTCCGCCACCAGGGTCGTGACCCGGGCGGGACGGGACGTTCCGCTCCGCCCGAAGGAGTATGATCTGCTGCTGGCACTGCTCCGGCGCGAAGGCCGCGTGGTCGGCCGCGCCGAACTGCTGCGCGAGGTCTGGGGCTACCACGAGAGCGTGCTCAGCCGGACGCTGGACACCCACATCGGCGAGCTGCGCCGTAAGCTGGAAGCCGATCCCGGCGAACCGCGGCATATCCTGACCGTGCGGAAGGCCGGATACCGGTTGGCGATGAACCCTGAGCCGGCGGCGAACGACCAGGCCACGGCCCCTTCGCTACGCTCAGGGTGACATACGTGTGTCTGGTGGGCCTCCGCTACCACAGTTTGTGTCATCCTGAGCGAAGCGAAGGAGCCCATCTTCCCGACGCCAGCCATAAGGCCGCAGCGTGAGCAGACCCGAAGAAACTCTCGATCCCGCAGACTGGAGCGAGTTGCGGGCGCTGGGTCACCGCATGGTGGACGACATGATGGAGTACCTCGAGCAGGTGCGGGAGCGGCCGGTATGGCGCCCGGTGCCGGCCGAGGCCCGGGCGGCGCTGGACGAGCCGACCCCGCGCGGCCCGAGCGACCCAGCGCTGGTCTACCAGCAGTTCCGCGACCACATCCTTCCCTATCCCAACGGCAACATCCACCCGCGGTTCTGGGGTTGGGTCATGGGCACCGGGACGCCGCTCGCGATGCTCGCCGACATGCTCGCTTCGGGCATGAATCCCCATCTCGCCGGGTTCGACCAGTCGCCGGCCTTGGTGGAGCACCAGGTGATCCGCTGGATGGCCGAGCTGCTCGGCTTTCCTGCGAGCGCGAGCGGCCTGCTGGTGAGCGGCGGCAGCGTCGCCAACCTGGTCGCCCTCGCGGTAGCGCGGAACGACCGCGCCGGGTTCGACGTCCGCGCCGAAGGCCTGCAGCGCCCCGGCACGCCGCGCCTGGTCTATTACGGCTCGAGTGAGACTCACAGCTGGGCCCGGAAGGCGGGCGAGCTGCTGGGGCTGGGCGACAGCGCTTTTCGGCGGATTCCAGTGAGCGCCGCGTACGAGATCGACGTCGCGGCGCTCCGAAGCGCAATCGCGGCCGACCGCGCCGCCGGGTACCGGCCGTTCTGCGTCATCGGCAACGCTGGAACGGTCAACACCGGGGCCACCGACGATCTCCGCGCCGTCGCCGCGATCTGCCGGGAGGAGAAGCTCTGGTTCCACGTGGACGGGGCCTTTGGTGCCTTTGCGGCGTTGGCGCCCTCACTCCAGTCCATCGTCGCCGGACTGGACCAGGCCGACTCGATGGCCGTGGACCTCCACAAGTGGGGCTATCTGCCGTTCGAGGTCGCCCTCGTCTTGACGCGACACGCCGAGGCTCACCGCGCCACCTTCGCGACCGCATCCAGCTATCTCGACTCGACTCCACGGGGGGTCGTCGCCGGTGGGTTTCCCTTCGCCGAGCTCGGCCTCCAGCTCTCGCGCGGGTTCCGGGCGCTCAAGGTATGGATGTCGCTCAAGTCCCACGGCGCGGACGCCTGGGGGCGGATGGTGGAGCAGAACGTGGCCCAGGCAAGGCACCTTCGCGATCGTATCGCGCGGGAGCCCAGGCTGGAGCTGCTGGCGCCGGTGCCGCTCAATGTCGTCTGCTTCCGATTCGTGGCGCCGGGCCTGGACGGCGCGGCGCTCGACGCGGTGAACCAGGAAATTTTGATCCGGGTACAGGAGCGGGGGATCGCGGTGCCTTCCAGCACGGTGCTGGGCGGCCACTTCGCGCTCCGGGTGGCGATCACCAATCACCGAAGCCGGCGCGAGGATTTCGATCTGTTCGTGGACGCGGTGCTCGGAGCGGGGGCGGAGCTGACGGCGGACTGAGTCGGAGTGGGGGGCTTCCATAGCCGGTACCTTGCAGGACCAGCCTTCCCCGAGGTCACAGATGCGGATCGAGACGCTCCTCGTCCACGCCGGTCACGCGCCCGATCCGGCCACCGGAGCGGTGAGCCTGCCCATCCATCTCTCCACCAACTTCGCCCGCGACGCCGACGGAAACCTGCCGCACGGATTCCTCTACTCCCGGAGCGAGAATCCCACCCGAAGGGCGCTGGAGGCGGCGCTCGCTCCGCTGGAAGGTGGCGAGGTCGCGCTCGCCTTCGCGTCGGGGATGGCGGCCACCACCGCCGTCTTCCAGTCGCTCTCGCCTGGCGACCACGTGATCGCGCCGAACGACGCCTACTACGGCACGGCGAAGGTGTTGCGGGAGGTGTTCGAGCAGTGGGGGCTCTCGAGCAGCTTCGTGGACATGACCAATCCGGGGGACATCGAGGCCGCCGTCACGCCGCGCACCCGGCTCATCTGGTTGGAGACGCCCTCCAACCCCACGCTCGCGGTCACCGACATCGCCGCCGCGGCGCGGATCGCCGCCTCGGCAGGCGCCCTCACTGTGTGCGACAACACCTGGGCCACGCCGCTGCTCCAGCGTCCGCTCGATCTCCGAGTCGACATCGTGATGCACGCCACGACCAAGTATCTCGCGGGACACGGCGACGTGACCGGCGGCGCGTTGGTCCTTCGGGAGGATGGTGAGCTGGCGGCGCGGCTTCGACTGATCCAGACGGTGGGCGGCGGGGTGCCGTCGCCCTTCGATTGCTGGATGGTTCACCGCGGCATCCGTACGCTCGCCCCCAGGATGCGGACCCACTGTGACAACGCCGAGCGCGTGGCGGCGTTCCTGGCGACGCACCGCACGGTCGAGGTCGTGCACTATCCGGGGTTGTCGGATGACCCGGGCCACGAGATGGCGAAGCGGCAGATGGCACGGTACGGCGGAATGGTGGCGGTGCAGATCCGGGGCGGGGCGCCGGCCGCACTGGCGGTCGTGGCTCGGGCCCAACTCTTCACCCGCGCCACCAGCCTCGGTGGACCGGAGAGCCTGATCGAGCACCGCGCTTCAGTGGAGGGGCCCGCCAGTCGGGCTCCGGCCGGACTGCTCCGGCTATCGGTGGGCCTGGAGCACGCCGACGACCTGATCGAGGACCTGGACCACGCGCTGAAAGGGTAGTGCTCGGCTACTGCCCGGCCAGCGCCGACGGCTGGATGTGCCGGATGGCCCGTCTGGCGGCGGCGGCAATCTCGTCGTTCAGATCCTCTTCCATCATCTGCTTGAGGCGGGGGACGGCGGCCGCGGCCCCGGCGCCAATCTCGCCCAGCGCCACGGTCACCGGAAACCGCACCACAGCCATCGGGTCGTCCAGCGCCTCGATGAGCGCCGGCACCGCGGGGGCGGCGGCGGGCCCCATGCCGGCGATCTCGTACGCGGCGGCATTTCGGATCACGGGGGCCGCGGCCTTGAGGTCGGCGATCCACTCGCTCAACGGACGCCCTCGCGCTACGGGTTCCTTGGCGTCAGCGGCGGCCGTCTGCGCCGAGGCGCTGCCGGCAGCCATCAGGAGCGCCAGCAGCAGGGCGCCGAGGGCACGGTTGAGCATGATGTCCTCCAGGGTGTTGTTACCGACCGGCTTCTCCCGGAATATAGACCCCTCTCGAGCCGGGAATTTCTTCGGAGATCTGGCCGCAACCCGAAACTGTCGCTCCACCCCGCCCGTAGGCCAGTGTACCCGCACGCCCGAGCCCCGATGCTGCGCCACCTGGCGTTTGCCCTGCCCGTCCTGATCGATCCCCCGATCGTCTACCATGGACGGTCGGGAAACCTGGAGGTCAGGCCGCCACGCCTCGAGCTCGAGATCGAGGTGAACGGCCGGCTAAGCGAGGAAGCCTGGGCCGGCGCCGCGGTGCTCACCGGGTTCTCCCAGTTCTCCCCGG